>JAFWRV010000254.1 GCA_017519685.1 Clostridia bacterium | reverse complement strand
GAAAAATCGCGGCGATTATCCTGGCTTTTATGATTTGCGTGACTCTGCTTTCCGGTACGGAAGCTTTCGCCGCGGGCGAAAATGTTTTTTATACTGCCGATCTCGGCGGAACTCTTGCAATCAGAGGAGTCGAGGTTAACGATTCAAACGGCAATGTCACGGTTCCGTCACAGATAGACGGAAAAACCGTTTCGGAGATTTCTAATAAAGCGTTTGCGAATCCGCAGATTAAATCAATAACGATTCCCGCTTCCGTAATAAAAGTCGGCATGTTCGCGTTTGACGCAAACTATGCTTTAAGGAGCGTAACATTTATTTCCGGCAGCGAAAAGGTCGAAATCGGCATCAACGCTTTCAGAAGCTGCACTGCTCTGACTTCCGTCACGCTTCCGTCAACGCTCGAAAAGATTCCCGCTAACTGTTTTGAGGGCTGTACCGCTCTCAATTCACTTACCGTTCCCGCTTCGGTGAAGGTTATAGAGAACAACGCGTTTTTCAAATGCACGGGAATCACCGACTATTATGTCGATTCTTCAAGCACCTCGTTCAAGACGGTCAACGGAGCGATTTACACTTACGACGGCAGTGAGCTTGTTCAGTATCCATGCGGCAGAACGGCAACAACCTTTACCGTGCCTTCCGATGTTAAGACGATCGGGGTAAGCGCTTTTGCCTACGCTCCGCTTAAATCGGTAACTCTTCCCGCCGGGCTTAAAACCGTCGGCGCCTATGCGTTTTATTACTGCTCAAAGCTCGAATCGGTAACTCTTCCTTCGGGCCTTCAGACAATAGGCGACAGCGCTTTTTCAAACTGCAAATCTCTTAAGTCGATAGTCATTCCCGGCTCGGTAACGGAAATGGAAAACGCGTTTTCGTATTCCTCGCTTGAATCGGTTGAAATTGAAGCCGGCGTCAAAAACATTTCTCTCAACGCTTTCCAGCACAGCAAAAGTTTGAAAACAGTCACCTTGAATTCCGGGCTTACAAGCATTGACAACGGCGCGTTTTATGACTGCACGGGTCTCAGCAGAATCTATATCCCGTCAACCGTCACCTCGATTGACAATATGGCATTCGGTTTGATTCCCGACCTGACAATCACAAGTGACAGCTCTTCCGCCTACGCCGCTGCTTTCGCGGCGTCAAAGGGATATAAATTCGAGGTGGAAGGCGCTTCTCCCGAAACACCCACAGAGCCCACGCACACTCATTCATACAGTGTCAGCTCGACTGTCAACGCGACCTGCACTCAGCCGGGGAAAAAGACATATACATGCTCCTGCGGTGACAGTTATACTGAGGAAATTCCCGCTCTCGGACACAGCTTTTCAGCCTGGCATTATAACGGCGACGCCACAGTAGATGCCGACGGAACCGAAACTGCAACCTGCTCAAGATGCGGATACAGCGAAACAAGAACAGCATACGGCACAAGACTTTCATCAAACATCAATCTCAAAATAGAAAACAATCCCGTAAGCCGTGATCTCAGTTACGGTTATACGCTCGTTCTCAAGGCAAAATCCGATTCGTCAACCTGCTCATATCGTTGGACTGTGTCCGGTGAGGGAGTGACAATCCAAACGGAAGGCGCCCGCAATGAAATCTGCAAGGTAACCGTCAGCGGATCGGGTACAGCAACAATTACTCTTTCATCGGACGCAACCGGTGAAACTGATTCCGAAACCGTTGAAGCGAGAAGCAATATCCTTTTGAGAATTATCGCGTTCTTCAAAAAACTGTTCCGCCTGCATGGGACGGAGGATAAACGTGTCGTCGTTAAAGTATATAAAATGCTCGGCAAGCCCTTTGATGCGGTGCAGATTCATTTCAAGCGCATGGGAGCTGAAGGTTGGCAGCGCTTCCGACGGCAGG
>JAFWRV010000253.1 GCA_017519685.1 Clostridia bacterium | reverse complement strand
TTTATGCCGTTTTCAGTTATCAGTGTTTCGGTGGACTGCCCGTGAGGAATTTCCTCATACCAGCCCTTATATTGCTCAAGTCCTTCGAGTTCACGTATCTGAACATCGTTTCTCTCGTAAACACCGTTTATTGTTTCGCCCGCCTCACGGAGCGAGAGGACAAGAGCTTTATAAATGATGTCCTTGATTTTTTCCATACCGTAGGACAGCACCTGTGTTACGAGAATATCTGAAAATCTGTCAACCGTAAGTCCCGGGAAGCCGTCGGATTCGCCGAATATAAGGCGGCAGCATCCTAAATCATCACCCATGACGGTTCTTCTGTAATCAAGCGCATACCTGATTCTTCTTTCCCAGAAGGCGGGAGAGAATGTTTCGTTGGCGTTTGAAGATACAATTCTGACTCTGATTTTACTGTGAAAGCTTATGAACCCGGTTCCGAGATACGCGCCTTTGACGGAGAACACGTCAACAAGCGCGCCGTTTTCCGCCTCGCCGGAGGATGACACGATTTCGGTGTCATACACTCTCGGATTTCCGTTTCTCAGAGTTCTCTCCGCTTTCGGAGTTACGGTGACCGATGGAAAGTTCCTTTCTGTCATTTGCTCTCAAGGAAGGCCTTAAAGCCCTTATACGCCATATAAACGTCTGTCTTGGCAACAATTTCAAACGGCGCGTGCATCGAAAGTACGGGAACGCCGACATCAACCGTGCTGACTCCTAAATTTGCCACATACTTCGCGACGGTTCCTCCGCCGCCCTCGTCAACCTTGCCGAGTTCTCCGGTCTGCCAGAGAGTTTTGCTTTTGTCAAATACGGTTCTGACTTTGGAAACAAATTCGGCGTTGGCGTCGTTTGTGCCGCCCTTGCCGCCGCTTCCCGTATATTTGGTAAGCACGATACCTTTGTTGAGATACGCGGCGTTCATTTTATCGTGAACACTTCCGAAGGTGGGGTCATATCCGGCGTTTACATCGGCGGAAAGGCACTCGCTGTTTCTCAGCACATCCCTGCCCGGAACGCCCTCAAGAGCGCCGAGATCGGAAATGAACTGTTTGAGATAAGAGGAATGAAGACCGGTGTTGCCGTCGGAACCTGTTTCCTCCTTGTCGGTGAGAACGGTTACTGTTGTGAATTCGGGCTTTTTCGCGTCAAGAGCCGCTTTCAGCGAAGGATAGGCGCAGACTCTGTCATCGTGGCCGTAAGAGCCAATAAGACTTCTGTCAAATCCGATATCCGTTGCCGGGAAAGCGGGGACCGCTTCAAGCTCCGCGGAGAGGAAATCGGCTTCGGTGATACCGTACTTCTCATTGAGTATCTTCATAATGTTGAGCTTGACAAGTTTTTCGCCCGGCTCATTTCCGTAAGGACGGCTGCCGATAAGAATGTTGAGTTCTTCGCCTTTTATGACTTTTGACATCGGTCTGTCCGTTTTGTCAAGATGGGGAAGAAGATCGGTAACAACAAATCTCGGGTCGCCTTCGGCGTCGCCTATTCTGACAGTAACGCATGAGCCGTCTTTTTTATAAATCACTCCGTGAAGAGCGAGGGGAATTGTCGGCCACTGGTATTTCTTTATTCCGCCGTAGTAATGGGTCTTGAACAGTGCAAGCTCCTCATCCTCATAAAGCGGATTGGGCTTGAGGTCAAGACGCGGAGAATCAATATGCGCGGCAAGAATTCTGGTGCCCTCTTTAATGCTCCTCTTTCCGAAGGTGCAGAGCATAACCGCCTTGCCGTGAACATCATAATATACTTTGTCGCCCGCTTTGTATTTTTTCGCGGGATTGAATTTTGCGTAACCGTTCTTTTCGGCTGCCGCAATCGCAAACGCCGCCGCTTCTCTTTCGGTGCGGCATTCATTCAGAAATTTAATGTAATCATCGCAGAATCTGTCCGCTTTCGCTATTTCTTTTTCATCGCAGACATAATTTGCGTGTTTGGGTGAATAAAAGAGATTTTCCTTGAGCATCTCCGCTTCGGTTTTTTTCATAACAGTTTCTCCTTCAATATATTTTCAACCTGAAGAACTGCCTCCCCGGGTTTAACATTACGGATTTCAATATCCGAATGGCTTGTGTAATATTCTTCGCCGCGCTGGGCTTTTATGCGAAGCTCGGCGTCTTCAATTCCTATTCCGTCTCTCTGCATAATCCGCTGAAGACGTGTGTCTCTGTCCGCGGTCACACAGATGATTTTATCGCAGACTCCGGCAAGCGGACTTTCAAGAAGCACCGGGGCGTCTATCAGCGCCGCTTTCGCGCCGTTCTTTCCGGCTTCGTGGATTTCTTTTATCGCAAGCTCCGTTATCACGGGATGAGTGATTGAATTAAGCAGATTTGTTTTTTCTTCGCTCTCAAACGCCCTTCTTGCGAGTTCTCTTCTGTTGAGTTCACCGTCTGAGAAAATATCGCTCCCGAAGGCTTTTTTCAGATTTTCAATGACCTCGGGATTTCTGACCGCTTCTCTTGCGATAAGGTCGGTATCAACAGTGTGAAATCCCGCCTTTTCAAAAAGCGAACAGACTGTGCTCTTACCGGCGCCGGTCTGCCCGGTTATACCGTAAACCGGAATACTGAAATCAAGATCCGTTACCCTGAATGCCGAAGAACGCAGAAGTCTGTTGTAAACTGCAAGTCCGACTCCGTCGGCGCAGGGGCAGCGCACAAACGCCTCGTCGCATCCGGTTTCGTCAACCTTTCTCAGCGCGTCAAAAATACTGCGCGCCTGAGTAAGACTGTCATCCGCTCTGCCGTATTCGACGGAAACGGGAAAATGCTTTCCCTCTCCCTCAAAGCATACGGCGCAGATTCCGGTTTTGTGCGCCTTGAGATATTTTTCGTATTTATCAAAGCTCCCCTTTATCAGCGTAACTTTCGCCGCGGGGGCATAGTGTTTGTATTTCATGCCGGGCGACTGCGCTTTTTCGCCCTCGCCCAGACTTTCATAAACCGCGTGGGAAATATTAATCTTTCCGAGCACCGTTTCAAGCTCTTCGGGAGTAACTCCGCCGGGTCTTAGCAGATTCGGCGGATCGGTTACGAGAGTAATTACGGTACTCTCCACTCCGATACTGCATTCGCCCGCGTCAAGTATGCATTCGATTTTACCGTCAAGGTCATCCCTGACATGTGACGCTCTGGTAGGGCTCGGCTTTCCTGAAGCGTTTGCGCTCGGCGCGGCAAGAGGAACTCCGCTTGCTTTTATGACCGCCCTCGCAACCGGATGCGACGGCATACGAATCGCGACCGTGTCAAGTCCTGCGCATACCTCATCGGGAATGAGCTCCGATTTTTTCATTATGACGGTCAGGGGACCGGGCCAGAATGCCTCCGCAAGGTCATACACTCTCGGATCGACTTTCCTGACAAGCGGAGGAATTTCTTCGAGAGAAGAAACATGAACTATCAGGGGATTGTCCTGTGGCCTTCCCTTGGCTTCGAAGATACGGCTGACCGCCTTTCCGTCAAGGGCATTGGCGGCAAGTCCGTAAACCGTTTCGGTGGGAACGGCGACAAGTCCGCCGTTTCTCAGTATCTCCGCCGCTTCATTAACGGCTCCGGGGTCTTCCGCATTCAAATAACGAGTTTTCATAACTGTTCTTCCGTGCTTGCTTTCAATTTTTCAGCCGTGTCGGCGGTTATCAGCGCGTCAATAATCTCATCGAGGTCGCCGTTGACGATTGAATCTATTTTATACAGAGTAAGATTGATTCTGTGGTCGCTGACTCTGCCTTGCGGAAAATTATATGTTCTTATTCTTTCGCTTCTGTCGCCGGTGCCGACCTGGGCGTGACGCTCGCCGGCAATCGCGTTTTGCTGCTTTTCGCGCTCCGCTTCGAGAATTCTCGAACGCAGGACCTTCATCGCCTTGTCTTTGTTTTTATACTGGCTTCTCTCATCCTGACACTCGACAACTGTTCCTGTCGGGATATGAGTGATGCGGATGGCGCTTTCGGTTTTATTGATATGCTGCCCTCCCGCGCCGCTTGAACGGAACGTATCTATCTGGAGGTCGGCGGGATTAATCTGCACGTCAACATCTTCCGCTTCGGGCAGGACTGCCACGGTCGCGGTCGAGGTCTGAATTCTTCCCTGACTTTCGGTTTCGGGAACTCTCTGGACTCTGTGCACTCCGCTTTCAAACTTGAGACGGGAATAAGCTCCTTCGCCCTCAATCATAAAGCTGATTTCCTTGAAGCCGCCGAGCTCGGTCGGATTCGAGCTGATAACCTCGCTTTTCCAGCCCTTTGACTCGGCGTACATAGTGTACATTCTGTAAAGCACTCCGGCAAAAAGGGACGCTTCTTCGCCGCCGGCGCCGCCTCTTATCTCGACGATAACATTCCTGCTGTCATTCGGGTCTTCCGGCAAAAGCAGGATTTTTAGTTCCTCCGCGCAGACGGAAAGCCTGTCTCTTGAACTCTCGAACTCCTCCCTGACCATTTCCCTGAAATCGGCTTCCAGTCCGCCCGCGTCGAGCATATCCTTCGCCTCATTCATATCATTCTCAATCTTCACATATTCCCTGTATTTTTCCACAACGGGAGTAAGCGATTTGAGTTCAAGCATTATTTTTTTGTATTCTTCAATATCGGAAGCGATGCTTTCCTCACACAGACGTGAATTGAGAAATTCATATCTTTTTTCGACTTCCTTCAGTTTTTCAAGCATTATTCCTCACGCATAACTTTCCTGATATTCTTTTCTATTTTGAACCGCTCGAGCATTACTTCCCTGCCGCACTCTTTACAGCGGATTTTTATATCCGCTCCGGTTCTCAGGACAGTGAAGATATTGCAGCCGCAGGGATGCGGCTTTTTCATCAGCAGCTCGTCTCCTACTCTTATATCCATAACTCAAGCGCCGTAAAAATGCTGTACCCAGCAAAGTCCTTTTGACGGGTCCGCTTCCGCGGCAACTCCTATTCCTATCCTTGTGAAGACCGGGTTCATTATGTTTTCATAATGTGTCGGCGATTCCTTCCACTGACGGCAGACCTCGGCGGGAGTCTTCTGATACCAGCCGATGTTTTCGCCCGATGTGCCGGTCTTATATCCGTTATCAATGAACAGCGATGAGTAGCTCCTCGTGTTGGGTCTTGTGTGACTGTGCAAGCCGGACCACGCGATTTCCTCGGCGCGGACGTTTGCCTGCTCGGTAAGCTTATCGTCAAGCGTCAGCGGGGCAATGCCGCCCTCGGCTCTCATTTCATTGGTAAGGCGGAGAATCTCGGAGATATAGTCCTTG
>JAFWRV010000252.1 GCA_017519685.1 Clostridia bacterium | reverse complement strand
GTGCAGCGATAATCTTGCCGTTGCCGCGGCGGGCAGAAAGGTAAAGAAGTTCAATTGTCTCCGTATCCGTGCCGGACGTGTTGGCAAGTATAAACGACTCGAGTGCATCGAACGTTTTCTCCGGCAAGCCCTGAAAGCCATAAATTGATACTCCCCGTGTAAAGCCGCCATATTCGGTTATGGTATATGTCTTGTCAGAGGAACGCATAGGCGTCAACCTCCTCAAATGCCGCGCTGTTTACCTCATAATACTCAGGAAAGTCTATGTCAGCGTTTCCAAACAACTTCACGGTATTGGCCTTTTTCACGATAAAGCGGGTGCTGTCGTCTGGCTTCTGGTTGTCACCCAGTACAAGCTGAATCTTTTCGTAATCATCGTAGAAGTATTCCTGTAAAAGCGGGATGATTTTGCTCTTAAAAATGTCCGCAAGCATCTCCAGAGTAGGGTTTGCTTTCAATGGAAGCAGATAGGAATGCCCGATGGTGTGTTCACGGTCAAGCAATACAGTGATTCGCTTATTCAGCGTGTCGAGCATTGCGGCGATGTCAATACCGTCAACAATGATATCATTCAATACTGTGACATCCGGCTGCATTTCCACAAAGCTGAATCTGCGGCGCAGTGCGGTGTCAAGAAGTGCAATTGAACGGTCTGCGGTGTTCATTGTGCCGATAATGTAGACATTATCCGGTACACCGAAGTTCTGTCCCGAATACGGCAGTGTGGCGCGCAATTGTTCTTTTGCCCCAATTCTCTTTTCGGGTTCGATGAGCGTTATCAGCTCTCCGAAAATCTTAGAGATATTGCCACGGTTTATCTCGTCGATGATAAAGACGCGGTTAGGAATCGTGACCTTTTGCGTAAACAAGGCCGGATTGACCTTTCTGAGTATCTGAAGCGCGTCAGATACTGAAACCGAAAGTTTGTACACCGACGAAAGCGTCATGGATTTTCCAGCGTTAAAATCAATGATATCCTCATTAATTCCCTTCACAAGCCATTTCACCTTGCGCAGACGCTTATAATGCGGGTATTCATCGTGCCACTCCGGCTCTCCCGTTACAACACCAATCGCGTCTATCGTCTTGCTTGAATAGCAGGACATAACGATATCGCCTATCTGCATTTTATTATAAAATGCGTTGAGAACGGTACTCCCGCCGTCCCTGCTGTAGTCAGTGGCATCGGATATGGTTTCACCATATCCATCCCATCCGATGCGAATGTGGTTGTTTTCCATGCACTCGGTTCGAGTAGGGTTATCGCCTGTTCCTTCGAGCGAAACTTTCCAGACACTTGGGTTCTTTCCAATACCCAAATCAGCGCTTGCACTGCCTCCGATTGGCGTTCCTGCCTTGTCGCAAAATGCCTTGAAAATCCCATCATGAACCTCGTACTCAATGTCACGCCCTGACTCGGCTTTATCCTCTGATGAAACCACGGGGCGAATGCCCTCAATGAATTCTTCGTAGCCGAACGACTGATGAAACGTTGTAAAAGCAATAAGCCCGTCCTCTTTATACTTTAGGTATCGGGCAAATACCGTGTCATAATCTTCAGCTTTAATGACATTGAGGGGCTTTTCCTCAATGATAGCAACAGCATACTGGACTGAACTATAGGTCTTTCCTGTACCAGGCGTTCCATAAAGAATGATGTTTTTTGCCATTCTGTAATCGCCGCATTGTTTGAATGCAGCCTGCTGTTGCTGTTCATCGGCGATTGAAACCGTCGTATCTGTGCTGCTGGCCCCACCGGAATCCTTCTCTGTCCATGCGGTATGCGAAATCTCGGGGAGTGTAAG
>JAFWRV010000005.1 GCA_017519685.1 Clostridia bacterium | reverse complement strand
TTGGTTGTCTTATAATCATGTCCGAGTGCGGGTATTGTGGTTGTGGTTGTTTCATCACATTTTGAACATTTGAATTCACCGCTTCCGGGAGTGGTGCATGTTGCGGCTGTTCCGCTTACCAAAACACTGAAATCATGTCCTGCTGCGGGAATTGCTCTTGTTTCAACCTTATCACATCTGGAGCATGTTCTTGCTTCAATACCTTCTTCTGTGCAGCCGGGTTCTTTTATAACTTTATATTCACCGAAATCGTGTCCGAGAGCCTCTTCTTTACCGTCTTCAACTACAAACTTATAGTCATATTCAAGGGTACCGGGCGTTCCGTCTGTATTAAAATAAAAATCGCTAATCTTGAAGTGTGCGGTATATTCAATGCCTGAACCGAATTCACACGTTGCGGGAGTTTGTGAATTTGTGAGGGAAACTTTGCCAAGATTATTCAGATCATCATTATAATAAACGGTGAACATAGCTGTCTGGTTACAGCCGGGTCTCATACATGTATAAGTTACAGTACAGGAAGGATTCTTGACGTCTGTTGTATCGGTAGTAAATTTAATATAATCATCATCAGTTATAGAGTTCATAGCTTGCGTGCGATTATCCCAAATATGACCGAGATTCTTATTTGTTTCTTCATTATAGGTTTTTTCGCATTCTCTACATTTATATTCATTATAACCATTGGTTGTACATGTTGCATCAACGCTGTTCGTAAGGTAGAAATTATGAACTAAATGGTCAGAACCACAGACATCACATAATCCATCATTATCGCTGTCATAATGGTTACCTGTGGCAGGAATGGTTTTTTCATTACTTCTGCTAAGTTCCTGATTACATACTGAGCAATAAACTACATCAACAGATTTACCTTCACTCACACAAGTTGGAGCAATTAAAAGTACTTCAGTTGAGGGTGAAGGAGTGTGTCCATTAGCGGGAACTGTTATAGTATTAGTGCTTAAAGTAACTCCGCAAACTGAGCATTTTACCACCTGATCGTAACTGCCGGTTTCGGTACAAGTCGGCTCAACATTATTTTCTATGATAGGTGTGTCCGGAGTATGAGCAGTCATATCAACTACGATTGTGTTTCTGCTTAGTTCTTCATTACATATAGAGCAGTAAACCACTTCATCATAATTTCCTTCTGAAGAGCATGTGGGATTGGCATTATCTTCTAATACAGGATCACCGGGAACATGATTAAATACTGTATCTTCAACTGTAAAAGTGTAAGTGTTATCAGCATTCTTTAATGAATTCCATCCTTCATTTTGAATATCATCAATAGTAAAGACTGCTGTATATACGGTACCGCAAGTGGGGTTGGATGCGTCCGGAGCAGATGTAATAATATTATTTGTAAAACCTGAGTCCATATTAACCGTATAAGTTAAAGGTTCGATATTACAACCGTCTCTTGTGCATCTGAAGGTGAGCGTACAAGAAGTATGATTAGTACCCCATGAAACATCTACATACTCTGAATCAAGATCAGCGGAAAAATTGTGACCAAGAGGGGATTGCGTGAACATATTAAATTTGTCATCACAATTAAGACAACTGTAAACATCAAATCCTGCAGAGGTACATGTAGCAGGTGTGCTAGTTGACTTTTGATATCTGTGATCTAATTCTGCTCCGCAAGTATCACAAAGTCCGTCAGTTGAATAATTACCGTATGCATCAATAAAATCAGTAAATAAATTTACATCCGTATGAGGAGATTTATTCTTCTTAATATCACAATATTCACAGGCAATATAATGACTACCTTCGTCATCATCCTGCCAGCCGCCTTTCCACTTATGGGCATAAATTTCCTGAATATCACCGCAGTGCTTACATTTTCTGAAGTGACAACTCGCAACGAAATAGTCAATTCCGTTGGCATATGTAACATCTTCATAAACCGCGCCGTTGAAGTTGCTTAAAGATTGTGCCGGAACTCTTCTGCCGAGAACTTCCTCAACAGCGGCGGAATCCGCAGCAGTAATCTGTACAAACTCATACTCATGACCTTCTGTTGCGCAGTCATGCGGTGGGTCATCCGCAAAAACGGTGAATCCTACGCCTATTGAGCCTGTAAGCATAAGAACCGCCAGTAGAAGTGAGAGTAATTTTTTGTTTGTTTTCTTCATTTCCATTACCTTCCTTTTCTGTATTTGTGAGCAATGTGATTTGCAATTGCCGGAAAGCCCGGACAGACTTTCCGACCATTATCCCGATTAATATAACATTATTATTATTATTTGTCTATAATTTCTTTTAAAATAAAATAAAATTATTTTATTTTTGTTAAATACATATAATTTCCGGCGAATTGAATTGTGCATATTTACAACAAAAATAATACGCATTAAATTGATTGTTTACAAAAAATATTATTGCTGATATAATTATTTTAATAAATTTTGAAAGGATTTTCGATATGCTTTGCGGAGAAATCAATATACGTGACCCGTTTATCCTGAATGAAAACGGCAGATATTATTTGTACGGAACAAGGGCGGCATCCTTCGGTCGGAAGACCGGCGGCATTGATGTCTATATTTCCGATGATCTTGTTGAATGGAGCGAACCGGCGGAGGTTTTCAACAGTTCCGCCTGCGGTCTCAACACAGATGTCAACTGGGCGCCGGAAGTTCATAAATATAACGGAGCGTACTATATGTTCGCTTCGTTTACAAAGGAAAACGGGCTCAGAGGTACATATATTCTGAAATCCGACAGTCCTATGGGTCCGTTTGCTCCTCACAGCAAAGGAGCGGCTGTTCCCGAGGAATGGGAAGTAATTGACGGCACGTTTTATGTTGAAGACGGAACGCCGTATATGGTTTTCTGCCACGAGCATACTCAGATAATCGACGGAACTGTCTGCTATGTCCGTCTTAAAGACAATCTTACCGGATTCATCGGGGAGCCGGTAACTCTTTTCAGCGCGTCTTCCCCGTCGTGGGCAGATGTCAACACTCCCGATAAACACTGCGTGACAGACGGACCGTTTATGTTCCGCACTTCCGGAGGAACTCTGTTAATGATATGGTCAACTTTTATCGGCGGGAATTATGCCGAATGCGCCGTACGGTTCATCGAAGGAAAGATTTCCGGAAAATTTGAGCATCTTGACCCACTGCTTACAGATGACGGAGGACACGGAATGATATTCCGGGCAAATGACGGATCTCTGAAATTTACCTGCCATTCTCCGAATCAGAGCGGATTCGAGCGGGTGAAGATTATGGATGTCGCGGATAACGGTGATTCAATTTCAATTAAATGATAATCATATGATAAATTATAAAGACCATTAATTTCTGCATTTTTCATTTACAACCTTGCTGCCGGCAAGTTTGTAATGAAATCCTTCCGTCACCCCGCGCAGCGGGATTTCACCGCGAAGCGATTTCACCCACCGCAGGTGGATTTCACCCGTCCGTAAGGACGGATTTCACTGAAAAAAGCGTCATTTGTCGGCAGACAAAAGACGCTTTTTTCCTGGCTGGGACGGCTGGATTTGAACCAGCGGATGCGGGAGTCAAAGTCCCGTGCCTTACCCCTTGGCGACGCCCCAATATTAAATAAAGAACTGAAAATGGGTATATTATTTAAAATGCGCAAAGCAGAGATGCTTTGCGCCTTATTTTTAATGGGGTG
>JAFWRV010000251.1 GCA_017519685.1 Clostridia bacterium | reverse complement strand
TCTTTTCTCAGAAGGCCGTGGTCAACAAAAACGCAGACAAGGTTTTCTCCGACTGCTTTATGCAGAAGCAGGGCGGCAACGGATGAATCGACACCGCCCGAAAGCGCGAGCAGGACTCTTTTATCCTTGAGTTCCGATTTGTATTTCTCAACGGAAACATCAATGAATGATTCCATTTTCCAATCCGTTTTACAGCCGCAGATTCCGAAAATGAAGTTTCTGAGAATATCTGTTCCGTATTCCGTATGAGTAACCTCGGGATGAAACTGGACGGCGTACAGATTTTTTTCGGGGCAGCTCATCGCGGCGCATGGGCATTTATCGGTGCGGGCGGTAACCCCGAACCCTTCGGGAACGCTGCTGATATAATCGGTATGGCTCATCCAGCAAACGCTCTTTTCCGGGATGCCGTCAAACAGTTTTCCGCCACTGACAGTCAGCTCCGTTTTGCCGTATTCGCTTGAGTTTTCCGCCTTGCCGACAGAACCTCCCGATAAATATGCCATTAGCTGGGCACCGTAACAGATACCCAGCACAGGAATTGAGAGATTAAGCACCGCCGGAGAACACTTCGGCGCGTCGGCTTCGTTGACGCTGTTAGGTCCTCCGGTAAAAATAATCCCTTTGTATTCTTCTTTTTTGATATCCTCCGGGGATATCTTGCTGTATGCCTTGATTTCGGCGTAAACCGACTGTTCGCGGACTTTTCTCGCGATCAGCTGATTGTACTGACCGCCGAAATCAAGAACCAATATTTTATCCATATATTCACCTTATTTTCCGCTGTCACCGTAGTTTGAAAGGAAACGCGCAGACGGATCGTTTACGTTGCAACCTTCCCATTCCTTATTCGGCATCCAGAAGTCGGCAACCATCTCACTCTGACCGGGGTAGTATTTTTCAAATATATCACGGTAAAGCAGAGACTCTTTTGTAAACGGACGGGCGTGTTCGTATTTAAGGCATCCCTTTTCAAACTCTTCGTCGCTGTAAACGGTTTCGGCGTATTCCTTGAGATAGTCAACCATCGAATGGCCGACCGCGTCGGAAAAAGCGGCTTTTTCTCTCCAAAGGATTTCGGCGGGGAGGTAATCTCCCTCGAAAGCGTGGCGCAGAAGATATTTGCCTTTTCCGTATTTGTTGAGTTTCAGTTCGGGATCGAGCGACATAACATATTTCACAAAATCGATATCGCCGAACGGTACTCTCGCCTCAAGGGAATTGACCGATATACAGCGGTCCGCGCGCAGAACATCATACATGTGAAGTTCTCTTATTCTTTTTTGCGCTTCAAGCTGAAACGCTTCGGCGGACGGAGCAAAATCCGTATATTTATATCCGAAAAGCTCGTCTGATATTTCACCTGTCAGCAGCACGCGGATATCTGTCTGCTCATGGATTGCTTTGCAGACAAGATACATTCCCATACTTGCCCTGATGGTTGTGATATCGTATGTGCCGAGCAGATGAATGACATCCTCAAGCGACGAAATAACCTCATCCGGTGTCATGAATATTTCTTTATGGTCGCTTCCTATGTAATCCGCCACCTGCTTTGCGTATTTAAGGTCAATAGCGTCTTCGTTCATACCGATGGCGAATGTTTTTATCGGCCTGCCGCTCTTCTTCGCGGCAATCGCGCAGACAAGCGACGAGTCCAGTCCGCCTGAGAGCAGGAATCCGACTTTCGCATCGGCTACCAGACGCTTTTCAACACCGGCAACAAGCTTGTCGTGAATGTTTTTGCATGCCGTTTCAAGGTCATCGTGACAAACCGCGTCAACCTTTGCGATATCGCAATAGCAGTGAAATTCACCGTCTTTATAATAGTGTCCGGGCGGGAAGGGCATTATCTTATCCGATAATCCGACAAGATTTTTTGCTTCGCTCGCAAAAAGGATTTTACCTTTTGAGTCATATCCGTAGTAAAGAGGTCTGATTCCTATCGGGTCTCTTGCCGCTGTGAATCCGCCTGTTTTACCGTCAAATATGACGCAGACGAATTCGGCGTCAAGCATTCCGAACATATCGGTGCCGTATTCTCTGTAAAGCGGAAGCAGTATTTCACAGTCTG
>JAFWRV010000250.1 GCA_017519685.1 Clostridia bacterium | reverse complement strand
TCATATACTCGGTATAGTCGCTGATTTCACGCCCGATTTCTCCTTCAACGACATTCGCCGGGCCGTTGTTCACGGCATTCAGGCCGTAGAAGAAGGCATAGACGCCCATTGTAACAAACCGCTTGTGGATAAACGGTATTGCGCTCCACATTCCTGCAACGCAGACCAGGTCCCAGATACGAAGCGCGATAAGCTCGTTTCTGTTGTTGTTTTTGAACATCTTTGCGAATTTCGGAATGAAGGTGACAGAAAGCGGGTCCATAATATTATAAGGCGCGTAGGCAATCGCGGACCAGATTGAGCCGCCGAAGATTTCCTGCTGGGTTACAACATCCCAGGAGTAACCGCCGTCAGCCCACCAGGAGGTTGCGAAGTTCGCTATGAAGTTACGGAGCATATATTTGTTTTTAAGCACATAGAATATGCTCTTTTCGACAGGCGCAGGCTTCTGCTGAAGCATAACTCTCTCCTTGCAGGTCAGCGCCATCGCTATGTTTCCGGAGATTCCTATTCCCGCGGCTATCCATCCGAGAAGGGCAAAGACCGAGGAAAGAGGCAGGGAGATATATCCCTTGTTGTTGAGTTCCATAAGGGGCAGGAAAATAGCATAGACAATCTGCGAGCCCCACTCGCCGATATAGGTCTGGAGCAGATTGACAGTAATCCTGTCCTTTGGGTTAGGCGTCATAAGTGTCAGGATGTTATCCCGCGGAATGTTGTAAATCGTGGAAAACGTTTCCTTGATAAACAGCATTATGAAAACAAACATTATCTTCTTGGGGTCGTTGCCCGAAGGATTTCTGAGGAATGTGGCTCCCGTGTACAGTAGAGCGGTGGCAACGAAATAAGGAAGCGCGCCGAAAAGGATATAAGGCCGCGCTTTGCCCCAGCGGGTTCTTGTCCTGTCGTAGGCGATACCCATCAGAGGGTCATTAAGACTGTCATAAATTGATATAAGCGCCTTGATGGCGGCGACATATACCATATTGATTTTGAGAACGTTTACGAAATACATCGTTTCGTAAACCTCAACCGCTTTAAGTACCTTGGTGGCAAACTGCGCCACCGCGGGAACGGCAAGCTCCTTGCCGTCAAGCACCCTTGTGTGGAACATTCTGACGGCTATGTCGCTGTATTCGTTAAGCTTCTGCTTATCAATTGTCGCTGCGGAGTTATCCTCCGCGTCAAAGAAACTTCGGAGAACTTTCTTTTCTTCAGCCATCATTTCACCTCCACTTCACAGGATGAGTAGTAATTTCCGTCATCGGTGACAACATAGACAACCGTGCTGCCCGGAGCAACCGCGGTAACCTTGCCGTTTTCATCGATTGAAGCTACTTTTTCATCTTCCGTGAACCAGTAGCAGACGGTGTTCGTTGTATCTTTCGGATCAAATTCGGCAACGAGAGAGAAACTGTCGCCGGTATTCATTTTCAGCTTGCCTTTACTGAGGTCAACTCCCTCGGCGGGTACGCCGACATGGACAAGGCAGGTGTCGCTGTAAGTCTTGCCGTTGAACTCAAAGCTCGCCGTTATGTTGGCGTCGCCGAATTTCTTATGCGTTTTGAGGTAGCCCTCGTTATCAACTGTCAGAATATCCTCATTGTCCGAGGTCCAGGTTACTTCGTAATCTACCGGGTCGTCGCACGAAAGGCTTGCCTTGAGGACTTCGGTCGAGCCCTTTTCAACCGTTCTCTCGTGGCTGTCAAGGGAGATGCCCGGCCAGACAAATGAAAACTCATATCTGTCACCGGTTTCAACACTGCAGTCAACCGTGCCGAGTTCCTTATAGGCGCCGTCAAAGCCGAGCTTCGCGCTGAGAAGCGAATCCGTTTCGAATCTGAGCGCCTTGATTTCATCATTGAGGCGGTTTACCCTGACAGTGATATCTGCCTTCGTATTCTCTTTTTCAAAACCGCCGAGCTTGTAATAACCGTTTCCGGCGCTGCCGATAATATCTGAAATGTTTTCAGATTTCGGGAAAGCGTTTTTCTCAAACGACGCTGAGCCGGGCTTCACATGGATAACAATTTCATAGTCATCGCTGTATCTTTTATCGAGCGTGTTTTTGTTTCCGCACTCGGGGCATTCCTCGGCAAAGTCTTCCGGGGAAACATTAGTGGTGCACATCGAGCATTTGTAATACTCATATTTGATTTCAACCGACTCGATATCGGAAAGCGAAATTTCGAGCGGAGAAAGGAATTCTCCGGCGGAGGAACCGAAATCCGCCTTTTTGCTTTCAAAGGAATCCTCAACGGAAGATTCTATTCCGTCCTCCGCGAGCAGCGCCGCCGCGTTTATCCTCTCGTTCTCCGCGCTGTTTTTGAATGTATCCCCGTCAACGGAAAACGATTCGTTCATTTCAACCATCGGCTGAACCTCGGCGTTCAGCGCTGAGTTGATGGCGGCGTTAACATATTCGAGCACCTCGGCGTCTGTTTCCGGGAACGGGGTTTTCGGTTTCTCCGGAGTATAGAGCTCGCGAGTTCCCTCAATCGAAAGAATGTTCGCGGCGCCCATTCCGACGCCTCCGACAAAGAACACAATGAGAACAACAACGACAATTTTATAAATATATTTCTTCCAGTTAAACTTCTTCACTGCCGCCGCCTCCTTCCCTGTCGTGGTACAGAGCCTGCTGTTTCCTGATTTCAAGGTCAATCTGTCTTGTTTCCTCTGTTTCGACTATCGGCTGGGGAAGCGAGTCAATATCAATCTCCCCGGCTTTGACCTTCTTCGCGATTTCCTTGCGCTCAAGGTCGCCTTCCTTATAAACAATGTTATATCCCTTTTTGATAATCAGAGTATTGATAACGAGGTTGACCGCAAACATTAATGCCGTCACAATATAGCCGAATGAAACGCCGCCGCGGACTATCGTTCCGCGGGATGCATCGGCAACCGACACAAATCTGAAGGCGAGGACCGCCGTAACGGCAGTCAGCGCTATTCCGGCAACGCAGACGCAGACGAGCACCTTCGGCATTTTCTTTATGCTTGTGAATGAAAGCACAGTCAGCAGAACAAGCACGACGGCAGCGACAGCCGTCAGCGCAATGCCTCCCATCACAAGCGCGAGCGCCCTGAACGCCTCCGCATCGATACCCGATTTCATCATTGTCATAACATAATCAAGATGCCCGCCCGAGATTGCCTGATACAGTCCCAGAGCCGAAACCATCAGTTTGTCATCGACAAACGGCTGTGTGATTTTTGCGGTGGCATAGGGAACAAGCAGCGAAACGAGCGGAAGTATCATAACACAAAGCCGTATTATCGAAAGCTTTGAGCCGATAAGAGCCGCTTTGATGTGCGCTATGAAAATATTCGTTTTGGCAACCGACAGCTCCGCTCTTTTTGCGTCGCGGTAAAATTTTTTGTCAAAATCATAGAATCTGACATTCACTCCGCAATGCGGGCAGAACTGGCCGAGATGGTAAAACGGTATTTTTTCCTTACATTTGGGACATACAGCCAAAAATATCAACCTCCCAAAAACAATATATTAAAATAATACTAAATATCAACAAAAAAGTCAAACAATATTTTTCTTTTTTATGAAATATACACAACAAAATATTTAAAACTTGTATCAACTGACAGCCGATGATATAATCGTTACAGATTAACGGTTTTCCGGGGGTTGCTTATGAGCGGAAAGGCAGACAACAGAGCTTTTTACAAAGCGTTTTTAATAATGACCGTCACGGTGGCGTTTCAAAACCTCATTGTTTACGGCGTCAATCTCGCGGACTCGGTTATGATGGGCGCTTACAGCGAAACGGCGCTCAGCGGAGTCGGAATATGCAATAATATACAGTATCTTCTGTTTATGACCGTCATCGGAGTTGCGAACGGAATGACGGTTATCGCGTCGAGAGCGTGGGGCAAAAAAGATTTCGACTCGATTTACCGGATATCGGCGGTAGCCATGTGGCTCACCTGCGCGTTTTCCGTTCTGGTTTTTGTTTTATGCTCTTTCTTTCCCCGTCAGGTCATCGGTCTTTTCACAGACAAGGAAGCTGTCGCTCAGCAGGCAATCCTGTATCTCAACATCATCAGATGGTCATATCTGATTTACTCCGTTACACAGATTCTTCTTGCCGTTCTCAGAAGCGTCGAAACCGTAAAAATCGGATTTTATGTCTCCGTTTCAACCTTCGGTCTCAATATTTTTCTCAACTATATCTTCATTTACGGCAAATTCGGCGCGCCTGAACTCGGAGTCAGGGGAGCCGCGCTCGCGACCCTGATTTCAAGAGCGGTGGAATTCGCGGTTGTTGTCATCTACGCTTTATTTGTTGATAAAAAACTTTCGCTTACGTTTGTAAAACTGTTTAAAACCGACGCGGAAATGTTCCGCGGATATTTCAGGACCGGCTTTCCCCTGCTCGCGAGCAATATCTCCTGGGGACTCGCGATGAGCGTTCAGGGCGCGATAATAGGCCGCCTCGCCGAAAGCGCGATAGCGGCAAACAGTATCGCGACAACGATATTCCAGATAGCGACCGTCATCACCTACGCTTCGAGCAACGCGGTCTGCGTGCTGACAGCGAAAATGATAGGAGAAGGCGCGACCCTTGACACAATCAAGGACCGCTCGCGTAAACTGCAGCCTGTCTTTCTGCTGATAGGACTTATTTCCTCGGGGCTGCTGATTCTGTTTAAAACGCTTATAATCGGCTTTTATAACGCTTCTCCCGAAACGGTTCACTGCACAAACCTTTTTACCGCCGTTCTCGCTGTAACCATCATAGGAACTTCATACGAAGTACCGTGCCTGTGCGGTCTGGTTTCCGGAGGCGGCGAAACCTCGTTCGTATTCAGAAACGACTTGATCTGGATGTGGGGAGTCGTTCTCCCGGTCTCGGCGCTGAGCGCATTCGTCTTTAAATTTCCCGTTGTCGTCACCTTTGCATGCCTCAAGGCCGATCAGGTGCTCAAATGCATCGTCGCTTATTTCAAGGTCAGAAAATTCAACTGGATAAAGAAATTCAAATCGGAAGAAACAGAGTAAATCCTCTCGCAGCGTAATGCTGCGGGAGGATTTAATTAATAATTAATAATGAATAATTTCGGGTCGCTTCGCTCCGAATATAATAAAGGTTCCTGTAAGACGTAGGGCACGGATTTATCCGTGCCGTTTTGGAATTTATCCGTGCAGGTTTTTGTTTTATGCTCCGCATATCCTTGCGG
>JAFWRV010000249.1 GCA_017519685.1 Clostridia bacterium | reverse complement strand
GTGGTAACCTCGCTTAAGTTATTATGGTATCACCGCAACTGACACTTTGTGTTTTTGTTATTTTCATACTTGGTGTTTTGTGGTTTTATCTCCACACTTGTTGCTTTGTATGTTTCGCCACACCCGCCCTTCGGGCACCCTCTCCGATCTCGGAGAGGGCCAAATAAGGTTGTCGCTACGCTCCGGATTATATTTCGCTGCAATCTGAGGCAGCTTAATTCTTACCTTAATTTGCTGATACCACTTAAAACTGAAAAGAAATTTGTTCCTTTTATACTAAAATTCCTTTAAATAAATTATATGCTATCATAATTAATGAATCCATATCGCAACACCAAATGCATAATCCCGACGACTTTATGTAAGCAAGGTTCCATTTAACACGCACAGCTTCTTTTAACAAGCGCGGTCCCTGTAACCTTGGCCCTCTCCGAGATCGGAGAGGGTGGCACCGTAGGTGACGGGTGTGGCGATAAAATATAATCGGAGCAAAGCGACCCTTGATAATGCATTGCAAAACTCCGTTTATGACAAAAAATTATTATATAAATCAATTATATTTGAAAAGGACAATAACTATGATCAGAGAAACACTTGATTTACTGATGGAAAATTTCCCCGTTCTGATTTATGCAATTGTATTCATTTACGGCGCGGTATTCGGCAGCTTTCTGAATGTCTGCATTTACCGCATCCCGGCAGGTGAAAGCATTGTCAAGACAAACAGCCATTGTATGACATGCGGAAAAAAACTGCACTGGTATGAGCTTGTGCCGATTTTCAGCTGGATTTTCCTGCGCGGAAAATGTCACGGCTGCAAAAGCAAAATAAGCGCTCAGTATCCTCTGATTGAAACCCTGAACGCTCTGCTGTTTGTGCTCTGCCTGTTTGTTAAAGGACTCAGCATTGATATGCTTCTCTGCCAGGCGCTGATGTCGGCGCTCGTGGTGCTTTCCGTCATTGACGCGCGCACAAAGGAAATCCCCAACGGCATCAATATTTTTATCGCCGTAATCGGTATCATCAGAGCGGTCATTTCCGTTATTCCTTATATCAGAGAACACAGATTTCCGCTTGACGCTGTCCTCGGTCCCATCGTTGTCGCGGGCGTTCTGCTCCTGATTTTAATCCTCTCCGGAGGAGGAGCGATAGGCGGCGGAGACGTGAAACTCATGGCTGCCGCAGGGCTCTTCCTCGGTTGTAAATCAACGGTTCTGGCGCTTGTTATCGGCTGTGTAGCCGGCTCGGTAATCCACCTCACCCTTATGGCTGTCAAGAAGGTCGGCAGGGAGCTCGCCATGGGACCCTACCTCTCTCTCGGCATCGCCGTTGCCGCGCTGTGGGGTAACGAAATAACCGGATGGTATCTGGGTAAATTTTTCTGATTAACATCGGGGCTGTCGCATTTAAGCGAAAAACAGACAGACAAGATTTTTTAGAGTTCCGCGGGAAGTTTTTCCCGCGGAATTTTTTTATAAGGTTATTGTTTATTATGGTTTGTCTGTCTTCGGCGTCTTTTCTCGCTCGCCCTCGTCGTCATAAGCTCCGCATATCCCTGTGGCGGGCGATTGATAATCGCCCCTACCGTCCACACATATAT
>JAFWRV010000248.1 GCA_017519685.1 Clostridia bacterium | reverse complement strand
GACTGGTCTGAAAAAAAGGCGCCCGCCTATATCAGACTGATAACCGACTCCGCTGTTATGGATCATATTCTCTGGAATAATTACGGAACATCCGATGTGAAAACAGTCAAAGAAAAATTTGAAAAAGACGCCGGCGATACAGTCCGCTTCATTTCAAAGCGTACCGAGTTAATGAACGGCACCATCGGAAACGTTCAGAATAATCCGCATGATATCGGCTTTATTGATTCAATCCGTATGAAGCTGCTTACCTTCGCAAACAATATGTTTGAGAAAATGATTGTAACTTTCAAGCTTGAGAATAAGGTGTTCGGTTTTTACGAAGGATAATCATTTTTTCGTAAAACCGTCAGATGCAAATAATATTCAGAGGTGCAGATTATGAAACAGACAATGAGAATGCCGCAGTGGGGACCGTATTCAAAAAAATATATGGGAATTTCCCACATTCCCTCATCGCTCAGGGATGAGGGGGCAAGATTTGACTTTATAGTTCATCCTACCCTGTGGAATTCCTCGGTACCTGTTCCGAATGTTACGTTTCCGTCTTCCTACCATCTTTGGGAGTGCAGCGCGGACTATTCATATTATTCATACAGGTACGAGCTTATGTGGAAGGATAAGGTCTATGCCGACGTGTCCTTTTCCAAGATAAACGAAAACGCTTTTCTTGCGCGCGTTGAGTTCGTTAATAACACAGAGCTTTCTCAGAACTGTATTCTGAATACTTTTGCGTCTCTTGAATTTCCTTTTTATGAAAAAGCAGAGCTTTCGTATCCCTCAGGTACAGTGATTAAAAACGCGAATGATTACGAACTGTATGAATATGCGGTATCACGTCCGTGGGACGGTGAAAATCCGGACGGAATGTTCAAAGGAATGTTCCGTGACAGCAGTTTCTATCTCGGGTGCGGACTCGGCGACAGATGCGACCACGCCCATGTTTATTATCTCGGTCTCAAGCCTTTCGGCTGTGAAAAAGGGGACAGGGTTTCATATAAATTAAACAGCGGCGGCATTGCTTCTCCTCGTCTTGCTCTCAGATACAGAACGGTAACCGAAGGTGACGCGGTATTTGAAATCAACGGTGTTGAAACCGTATTGCCTCACAGTGAGGAACTGACGGTTGTTTATCTGCCGTTTGCGGAGAATCCGGAGTTTGTAAGCTGCGGAGGAGCAGGCGTTGAATTTGATTTTCTTGCCGTTATCGGCGAAAGCGGTGAAATCGGCATATCAATGTCGCGCGTTTCATACAGACCGGATTATAAATATACCGGAACCGAATACGGAAGCGAAACCCTGCTTGACTACGGTTATGACGGCTGCAAATACGCCGTTTATACGCACAACAGAAACTCAAGATTCAGAGTCCTTGAAAGCGGATGTCTTGAGGATGCTCTCGTCAACCGCCTTTCAAATGCCGACCCGACTTATGATGATATAACGGAAACATTTTCCCACTCTTTCAGAAGGAAAAACAGCGACAGCGGATTTTTTGTCAATCCTCTTGTCAAATCCATATTCATAGGACCAGGTGAAACTCATACAGAGTACGCTGTCGTCGCAAACGGAGAATTCACTCCTCTGAGCAATGAGGAATATGAAAAAATCTATCTTGACGCGAGAGCGAATTCCGTTCCCGTCAGATATAATTCCGACGGTGAAAAGTATTCCCTTTCGACAAATATAATGAAGGCGACTCTGCTGACAAACGCCGTTTATCCCGTTTACCGCAGGGGAGAGAATGTGGTTCACCATACTCCGGGCAAGCGCTGGGATTCATTCTATACCTGGGACAGCGGCTTTATCGGACTCGGACTGCTTGAGTTTTCTCCCGATATATGTCAGTATGT
>JAFWRV010000247.1 GCA_017519685.1 Clostridia bacterium | reverse complement strand
TTATAACGGTAACAAGATCAGAGTCAGCATATAATTCGGCTCTGGTTTTTCTAATTTATACAATTTAACGATAGCTCAAAAATCGGCGAAAAATGCGTACCCCTGAGAACCTTTCGTTAAAAGATTCAAAACGCCAAAACGCAAAAAGCGGCTCTGCTGGGTCAAAAATCAAGACCCAGCAGAGCCGCTATCGTTAAAAAGTGTTCACGAACGCCTTTATATCAAGGCTTTTGGCAAAAGAAAACTGCACACCCTTGATGATACGCATTGTATCAAAACAGGTGTGCAGTGATGGTGGACTCTGGGCGTTCACATCCGAACCGGTTAATTCACTTGCTTTTGAAAGGCGGACTCGCTTTGTGCCGGCCTTGCAATTAAATACGATAATCAAATGATCGTCAAATACATAAACGGCATTCACAAAATTGTCAATGATGTTTCTCTTATACTCTATCGAATCTTTATCGCCGTATTTGAATTTGTTAATATATTGAATAATACCGTCTTTGGTTAAGAGGGACTTTGACAGTTCCTCTTTTTGTATTGCAATCTGTAATTCAGCCTTCTCTTTTTCAAGTTCATCAAGGCGCTGTTTTGTTGACTCGGTTATAATTCCCTGTTGGATTGCCTTCAGGAAATTTTCAATTCCCTTTTCTGTCTCATCAAGCTGCTTTTGCAAAACAAACAGTGTTGGATTAGGCTGACCTTGTATGGCTATTATCTCGTCGGCAATGCGCTCAATTACATCATCGCGCAGAATCTTTTCGGTTGTTTCCTTTACAACGAGGTTTTCTATATAATCTTTTTTGATTGCTTTTTTATCACAGCCGCGTTTACGCTTTGCGCTTGCGCATTTGTAGTAATAATGCTTCGCCCCGGATTTTCCTGTTCCGCTTTCGCCTACCATCATGCTCTCACATTTGCCGCAGAACAATTTCGTAGTCAGCAGATATTCTTCTTTTGCTTTGAATCGTCCCGGCGCGCGATGATTTTTCTCCAGGCGCTTTTGAACCGTTTCAAATAATTCAACGGGAACAATAGCAGGAACAATGTCGGGTAAAACGATATCTTTATATTTGAATTCACCGATGTATTTACGGTTTGAGAGTATTTTATTGAAACTGTTCGGAACAAAACTGTTTCCGGCTTTTGTTTTTATTCCTCTGTTTGCTAAATCGGCTGCAATTTCCTTTTTGGTTTCACCGTTTGCGTATCTCTGAAATATTTCAAGAACTATCGGTGCCGTTGCGGGATTTATTGCAAGTCTCTGTTCGGAATCAAGCACATATCCGAAAGGAACGCCGCCTCCGTTAGTTTTGCCCTTCAGCGCGTTTTCAGTCTGACCTCTGCGTATTTTTTCGGACAGTTCGGCAGAATAGAATTCAGCGTAACCTTCAAGAATTGATTCCATGAGTATTCCGACAGAGCCGTCTGCAATCTGCTCGGTTGCCGAAACTACCTTTACACCATTCTTACGAAGTATTCTTTTGTTATTCGCGCTGTCATATCTGTTACGCGCAAAGCGGTCAAGCTTCCATACTATTACAACATCAAACTTATGCTTTTCACTGTCCTTTATCATCCGTTGAAAATCGGGCCTGTCATCGGTTTTTGCTGAAAAAGCGCGGTCGATATAGTGTTCAATAACAACCATATCATTCTTTTCTGCGAATTCGGTGCATTCCCTTATCTGACCTTCAATAGATTCTTCACGCTGACTGTCGGATGAATACCGGGCGTAAATTACTGCGTTCATTAGTTCACCTAATTCCTTTTACAATCATATTAATCCCGTCATATAAATAGGAATATATGTAATTCCGTCTTCAATTTTCAAATCCTTAGTGTAAACAATATATTTGCTGTTTGATTTGTCGCCGGAGAAAGTAACCGAAGATTTGCTTAACATTATGACACCAAAAGAAAGTTTGAGAGAGGAAGTCAGGAATTTAAGGGGAAATAAAAAACGGCATAAACTTTATAGTGCTGTTATTAACTTCAAAAATGCAC
>JAFWRV010000246.1 GCA_017519685.1 Clostridia bacterium | reverse complement strand
TGCATTACTATCGTAATTCCGTCATAGGCAATGCCCTGAACGGAATTGGGCATTGAAATCATCGCAACCGGCGTAACATACTCCTGCTCTGCCGTTATTCCGGTTAAATCAAGCACCTCGCACATTGCGTATCCTCTTGAACCGTCGGGCATATATATTCTCTGCGCGGGCGGGGTTTCATACTTGTTGTCAAATGTGAAAGAGTAATACTGCCCGACAAGAAGATAATTTTCATAGGAACACATATATGACGCCTGCATATCGGTTTCTATTTTGCCGCAGAATCTGACGGACGAGTAATCCTCCGCTTCAAGGATATCCGCTATACTCAGTCTTCTGACTGACTTTCCCGATGACACATAAAGATAATCACCGATATCGGCAAGTCCGCCGGCGTGGGACTGACATTTACTGCCGTCTTCATAAAGCAGCGAAACGGTTTTTATTCTTTCACCGTCTTTTGCGTTGACAAGAGAAACGACAGACGCGGTATCCTCATCATCGCTGTATGAAGATACAGCGAAAATGTCTTTTGAATCAATATAACAGAATCCCTGAGGCACATATCCTTTGTCAAGCCCCGGAATATCGCAAAGCGGCTTGCACTCGGGAAAATTATTTATAAGCGCCAGACGGAATACTCCGTTATAAATCATCTCGCCCAGACCGTCAATAATCCTGACAAACTCTGAAATATTTCTCAGCTCCCCGTCATCCGCAAAAGCGATTACACTGGCGGACATAATCAGTGTCAGGCAAAGTAAAATCGAAATTATTCTTTTCATTTTTAAATCACTTCAGTTCAATATCGGAATAAATTGCGTAATGGTCGGAATAAAATTGTCCGTTGATCTTTTTATTGATTACCTTGAATTTTACCGGTTTTACGGTATCTTTATCAACAAAGATAAAATCGATTATGTTATGGTATTTTTCCGGGTCAAAGGCGTGGAAAGTAAAACAGTCATCGGTATCGGACGCCAGCATTCTGGCATCCGCCATATTTGAAGCCGTCATGGTAAGATAACAGTCCGATCCCTGCTCGACATTGAAATCACCTGTACACACAACAGGAACGCCGCCGAATGACGCCGCTTTTTCGCTTATCATTTTCGCGCCGTTTACCTGGGCAATTCTGCCGACATGGTCAAGATGGGTGTTGAAATGATAGTATGATTTTCCGCTTTCCCTGTCGGTCAGTTTTACATATGTTGCCATTCTCGTACATGCGGAATCCCATCCTTTTGACGGAACATCGGGAGTATCGGAAATCCAGAAATGGCCGCAGTCGGAAGCAGTAAACTTATCTTTGAGATAATATACTGCCGCGTATTCGCCGTCCTCTTTGCCGTCTTCTCTGCCGACTCCGACATAATCATATTCCGGAAGGCCTTTGCACAGAGCGTCAATCCACTGCTTATGCGCTTCCTGAACGCCGAAGGAATCGGGCATGTATTCCCTTATCATTGCAATGACAAGCGGAATTCTGTTTTCTATGCAGTGTTCACCGCTGCCGTAACATAAAACATTTGAAGATAAAATTCTGTACATATTCAGCACCTCTCAGTTTCCTAAAGTAAGCTCTATAATAATCGGATGATGATCCGAAGGATAGATACCGTTATACTTTGTCATATCAACTTTATAGCTGTCAACGCCTGTGCAGAGATAGTTCACAAAGCAGAAATCAATCGGCTTTGTTCTCATCGCTTCCGTCAGCGCGGAATAGCCGTGATATGTTGCAAGGTCGGTCATTTCATCAGCGAGATACTTTGTGTCACGCATTCCGCTTTCAAGGATTCGCTCATACATTACAGAGCCCTCTTCATCATTGAGGTCGCCTGTAAATACAAGAGGTATGTCCTTACAGATTTCCGCCGCTTTTTTGCAGACAACGGATACCGATTCAATTCTTGCGACAATTCCGAGATGATCGAAATGAGCGTTGAAATGAGCATAGGTGAATCCGGTTTTTATATTTTTAAGTACAGCGTAAGTACATACTCTGTTGTATGCAGCGTCCCAACCCTTTGAAACTTCTTCGGGTGTTTCACTCATCCAGAATGTTCCGCTGTCGATAAGTTTATATTTGCTCTTAAGATAGAAAACGGGACTTGCTTCACCTGTGTTATCCTTATCCCTTCCGAATCCGACACTGCCGTATTCTGTCATTTCATCTCTGAGCGTATCATACCAGAATTCGCTGCACTCCTGAACGCCGAATGAATCAGGTTTATATACCCTGATATTCTCAATAACAGAAGGAGCGCGTTTTGCGGGGGCGTATTGACCCAAACCGGAAACCTTGAGATTATAACTCATAACGGTAAGATCGGCGCTGCGTACCGGCTTTATCTGCTTTGACGGATTAACCTGAACAACGGCGGTCGGAGTATAAAACGTAAGAACGACAGCAGTAATAAAAGCAAAGAATTTTGTGTATATCGAAGAAAGCATATTTATTCCCCCGTTCTGTAATTCTGAAGATCAAATGACGCGTAAACCGGGTGATGGTCCGACGGATAAACTCCGTCATAAACCGAAAGATCCGTGACATATTTTTGCGCTTTAATGAGAAATCCGGGATTGGTTAAAATGTAGTCTATTATTTCATCGTCAACAGTACCGTAAGCGTGATATGTGGAAGCGGTAACGTTTTCTTTAATTTCAGCCGTTTCTCTTAAATCGACAAAACCGCAGCCGATAAATCTTTTATACATTTCAGAGTCCGGAGTTTCATTTAAATCCCCTGTCAGAACAACAGGAATATCAGGGCAGATTTCAGATATTTTCTTCGAGATAATTGCCGCTGCCTCGATTCTCGCGTATGCTCCCCTGTGGTCGAGATGAGTATTGAAATGAGCATACTCAAAACCGGTTGATTTATCTCTGAGGACAACATATGAACAGACTCTGTTAAACTGAGCATCGGGAAATCTGGAGGGAATATCCGGGGTAAGTGAAATCCAGAATGTTCCGCTTTTTACGGCGTCATACTTGTTTTTCAGATAATACACCGGCGATGCTTCGCCGAAAAACAAATATCTCGGAACTCCCACGTGCGCGTAATCCGTCAGAGTGCCGTCAAGAATTTTAAACCAATCGTCTGTACATTCCTGAGCGCCGAATGAATCCGGTTTATACCGGAGAATATCCTCTTTAATCAAAGGGGCGCGGGCTTCAGCTGACTGATCGCCCTCGCCGGAAAAACGCAGATTGTAACTCATAACCGAAATCTGCTGACTGACCGTCTTTTTTCCGTGCGGTGCGGCTAACGGAGTCAATTGCGAAGGAACATAAAACGCGGAAAGTATCGCTGTAATAATTGAAAGGAAACCGGCGACTATTTTATCAAACATATCAACCCTCCGTCTTCATAAAATATTCATCCGCTACTTTCAGCAAGAAGCTGTACATCGGAGAAAACTGTTTAAACGTTTTTTTTATGATACCGATGATTTTTTCATCGGCAAGGTCATCGGGATTATTACAGTATTTGATATAGCCGAAGCTTTTATGAATATAATATTTTTCCAATCCCTCGGGGCAGCCGGCAGGCATTCTTTTATATTCATCACCGTATAGCTCCGCTCCCGTTTTTTCACACATTTTGCAGGCATCGTAAAACTCATCGGGATTTTCCCGGACGTGGGCGCGGAATATTTCTATCGCCTTTGCTTCGTTACCGAAAAGGCCGATTCCGAGAGAGTAATCGGAAGGAGTTATCTCAAACCAGAAACACGGATAATTAATCCACTCATGTTTATTTCTCATAAACATTATCCACATATTTTCACGATAGAGATGCATATCTTTGGTGTAACGCGTGTCACGGCGTATTCTTGACACCATCTTGGTGGGAACGGTATTCATCAGAGGATCGAGTGAAAGAAGCTTTTCTCCGATCGCGCCCGCTATCTGCCTCAATGGAACGGTTATACCGGCTTTGAGTTCTTCCTTGTGCTCTTCGTAAAACTCTTTTGAGTCGCGGAATCTGTTATCGGAAAGGAGAAAAAGCGACTCTCTTGTAATGCCGTCATATTTCATTTGAGAAGTCCTGCCTTTTCAAGGTTTTCCGCGGCAAGCATCACAGCCGTTTTGCCCGTTTCATAAGTGATTGCTCCCTGCATCCAGACAGCAAACGGCTCTCGTAAAGGCGCGTCGGCGGAAATCTCTATTGACGAGCCGAGTATGAACGCACCGGCAGCCATTATTACTTTACTGTCATATCCCGGCATATCCCACGGCTCGGGAGTCACAAAGGAATCAACGGGAGCCCCCGACTGTATTCCTCTGCAGAATTCGCAAAGCCGTTCGGGAGTTTCAAGGCAGATTGACTGAATTATATCGTGCCTGACCTCATCGACAGACGGAGTGACACTGAAACCGAAATTCTCAAATAACGCCGAAGCGAATGAAGCGGTTTTAAGCGACTGGGAGACCACATTTGGAGCGTTGAAAAAACCCATAAACATATTACGGTTTTCACCGAGAGTGCATCCGACTTCCTTGCCGAGTC
>JAFWRV010000245.1 GCA_017519685.1 Clostridia bacterium | reverse complement strand
AAGTATTTAATCGGATATCGGTTTTACTGAACCCGTTGAAATATAATTCGGAGCGAAGCGACAACCTTATTGGCCCTCTCCGAGATCGGAGAGGGTGCCCGAAGGGCGGGTGTGGCGAAACATAATTACGGGGCCCCCGAAAAGTCCGACAGACTTTTTGGGGAGAGGAGGAGCAGCGGAGTGAGCGAGAGCTCGTGTGAACAGATTTGTCAAGACACGGGCGCGAGAGATACGGAGCTTGTGACGACGTAGCGAAGCGACCCGAGATTATGCATTATGCATTGTGCATTATGCATTAATTTCAGCTTGTTCCCCTAATTTCGTTACGGGATTATTGCTTTTGAGTTCCTTCAGAAACTCGCTGATTTTTTCGTGAACCGAATCAACTTCTTCCTCAAATTCCCTTGATGACAGGCGCAGAACGCCGTATCTGACCGCGGAAAGCTGAATCAGTCCGTCCGATGAAACGACTCTGACTTTGTCGTTTTTGCCGATTTCCTTAACGAGCTTTTCAATATATACGTCTCCGGATTCACGCTCTTTTGTATAGACGACGTGTATATTGTGGAAATCGAATCTTTCTCCCTGATTTCCGCTGACCATATAGGCGTCAAAGACGAGCACGACGTTTTCTTTTGTGAACGCGGAGTAGTTGCAGAGAATTTCCATCAGTTTCTGCCTTGCGGCGGAAAGGTCGGTCTGAGCCAGCTCCTTGAGATCCTGCCAGGCGAAAATAACATTGTAGCCGTCAACGATTATCCAGCTTTTACGCGGAACGGGTTCCGGTTCGTTTGCCGTTTCATTGTTTTTATAAGATGTCGGGCGGTAGAGCTCATATTTTACCGGACCGAACTCGCGCTCCATTATCGCCTCGAGCTCCTTGTCGTCAATTCGCAGATTCCTGTGGTTTACCGACGGTGTGAAATCCTTTCCTTTTTTAAGACAGCTTTCAAGGTGCATGTATTCGGGGACCTTGTCCCATTTGACCGCGAATCCGGCTCCGTGAGCGCAGAATACCGAGTCGGGGGAATTCTCAAGGTCTCCCTCGGGATTGTAATTAATTGAAGCGATTACTTCTTCGCTGTTGTGGCATTTGTCATATCCCGCCGGAATGCAGCCGAAGCGGCCTCTGCCCGAGGTGTAAGAAGCCACCTCCGAGGCGTAGCCGTTCATCGTGGCTACCGGGGCGGTGCCTTTTATAAGCGCCATCTCGCCCTGTTCTTCGGGTGAATTGAATGTGCCGGAGCGCATTCTTATATCGTTGATTGCCCTGCCGAGCTGTTCAAACGGAACGAGCAGAGTGAATGCGTAATACGGCTCAAGGAGAACGCTTTCCGCCTGCATCAGACCCTGTCTGACTGCCCTGTAAGTGGACTGTCTGAAGTCGCCGCCCTCGGTGTGCTTGAGATGCGCCCTTCCGGCGGCAAGCGTTATTTTCATATCCGTAACCGGAGAGCCGGTAAGCACTCCGAGATGCTGTTTTTCATTGAGATGCGCGAGAATAAGACGCTGCCAGTTTCTTGACAGCGAGTCTTCGCTGCACTGCGTTCTGAAGACGAGTCCGCTTCCGCGGGGCAGGGGTTCCATAATCAGGTGAACCTCAGCGTAATGGCGGAGCGGTTCATAGTGACCGACGCCCTCAACTGTATTCGCGATTGTTTCTTTATACTGGATTTTGCCCTCGTCAATTGTCACGTCAACGCCGTATCTGTCTTTGATGATTGCTTTGAGGATTTCCGCCTGGATATCGCCCATAAGACCTATCTGAATCTGTTTTAAAAAATCATTCCAGGTGACATTGAGGCCGGGCTCTTCCTCCTCAAGTTCACGGAGCTTCGGCATAAACTCCTTAACGTCACAGTCATCCGGCAGACCGAGACGGAATTTCATAACCGGCTCAAGGTACGGCGAATAAAAACTGTCCTCAAAACCGAAACCCTGTCCGCTTGATGAAAGGGAAAGACCCTCGACCGCGCAGACGGTTCCGGGTATTGCCTCATCAACGGTTTCGTATTTAGCTCCGGTGTATATTCTTATCCTGCTGATTTTTTCCGTTTTGCCGTCTATTGTAACGCTGTCCCTGACTTTAAGTGTGCCGCCGGTCACTTTAAGATGAGTCAGCCGCGTTTCCTTATCGTGACTGATTTTGAAAGCGCGCGCGCCGAAAACATCGGGATACATCTTATCTTCAAAATAGTAATCAAGGGCATTGACAAATTCCTCAACACCCGTGTTTTTAAGCCCCGACCCGAAAAACACCGGAAACACCTTGCGGCTGAATATCAGCCGTGACAAATCTTCTCTTGTTATGTCTTCTCCGCCGAGATATTTTTCGAGCAGACTCTCGGAGCACATCGCAACTTTTTCCCTGAACGAATCGGAATCCGTGTCTGAGAAATTCACGCAGTCGGGTGAAAAATCGCGGCAGAGCTCCTGTATGAGTTCATCCTCGGTCTTTCTCGAGTAATCCATTTTTGTGACAAAAATGAAGACGGGGATCCTGTATAATTCCAACAGGTTCCCGATTGTTTTTGTGTGCGCCTGAACGCCGTCCGTGCCGCTGATGACAAGCACCGCGGCATCAATTACTCTTAAGGTGCGCTCGGTTTCACAGCTGAAATCAACATGCCCGGGAGTGTCAAGCAGGGTAAACTCGCGGTTTACGGTGCGGAATACCGCCTGGGATGAAAAAATGGTGATACCCCGCTCCTTTTCAAGAGAATGGGTATCTAGCGCGGTATTGCCGCTGTCAACTCTGCCTGCGGAGCGCAGCACGCCGGTATCAAGCAGCACCGATTCGGCAAGCGTTGTTTTTCCCGCGTCAACGTGGGCAAGAATGCCTATGACAGCTTTTTTCATATTTACCTCAAAAAAAAAGAAAAGGTGCCCGAAGGACACCGAATCTTTTTTAATTACATTTTTTTAAGAGCGGCAACGAGGTTTTCCATCTCTTCATCGCTGAGAGTAACACCTTTGCCCATTCTGTCATGCTCAGGTGACCATTCACGGATATCATATTTCGGATCACGTCCGCCCCAGCTGACAAGATTGAGTTCCTTCTGCCATCCTCTGGCATTTTCGGAAAGAACAGCAACGGTTT
>JAFWRV010000244.1 GCA_017519685.1 Clostridia bacterium | reverse complement strand
CAATGTAGATTCTTTTTTTAATGCCAGAAAAAATATTTCAGTTAAAAGCAATATAACTCCCAAATAAATAACTCCTGTTCCTGCAAGTTTTGATTCCTGTACTGTTGATTTAAAATGTATTATTATACCAGATACTATTACTGATACCGAAAGAAACAAACAATAAATCATTTCTTATTTCCTCTTTCTTCACAAAATAGATTAAATTTACTTAATGACAGTGATTTCTTTCTTACACTTATCGGCAATATCAGTTCAGGATTTATAACAGCACCGTCGGAGTTTATTTCATCAATAAAGTTCATATTTACAACAAAGCTTTTATGTATATTTAAAAATTCATTCATTAGCAAATCGTTGATTATTTCACTTAATTTACCCACTACCTCGGTTTTGCCTTTAATGGAATATACACATAAATGCCTGTTGTAGCTTTCGATATATATAATTTCATCGGTGTTGATTGATTTAATATTATTTCTCCATTTTAAAGTAATATATTAACCCATATTAATCATCCTTTGCATTTAAAATAAAAAAACATCCCCGAAAAATCGGAGATGTATAAAATAACCCGGACCTTTTATCAGTTTTCAGATAATACAGGCGAGCAGGTACAATTCTCCAATTAAAAATCGCAAAATTATGTTATTTTTTTTATGGCTTCGATTATCAGAATAAAATGTCATGGTGCTCACCTCCGAAATTTTAAAACGGTAGTTGTTATATATCAAAATCAGACAAAAAAGTCAAGCGTTATTTGTTTAAAATGCAAAAGTGTTGTTCTTAAATGCAAAAATGTATTTAATATGTTGTAAAATACTGCTGGATTTAATACTTTTCCACTTCATCAACCGAGAGAACAAAAACCGTAGCTCCGCCGACTGTAACATCGTTTGCCAGGGCGCCGTCGGAGAATCCTCTGCCGAATGATTCTGTTGTGTTGACTGAATGAGTTCTTGTCATACTGTGCTTTTCTATAATCTTTTTTGCAAGTGTTACTTTGTCGTCATCTGTTCCGATGAGAAAAGTCGTGTTGCCGACCATCAGAAATCCGCCTGTTGTTGAAAGTTTGGTTACAGTGAAGTTTTCTTTTGTAAGCGCGGAAGCGACAACGGCGCTGTCATCGTTATTGACTATTGCTATTATTAATTTCATCTTTGTATCTCCTTTATAATTTCGGCTCAATCATTCTTATACTTCTTTTATCCATTTTTCTGTAATCGGGAATTTCGTATCTGTTATCGTTGGCGTCTTTAATCAGGACTCTGCCGTCATAAAGAGGTTTAACGGTTGATATGTGATTCCTGACTTCAAATGTAAGAATACCGTGATCTGTTTCGGCAGTCCACATCCAGACTCTGAATTTATCAGTCATTTTGATAAATCTGGTTATTCTCGGTATAAGATAGTATTCTTCAAGCGCTTTTTCGATTACTTTTCTTGACTCGGGCAATAAATCTGCCGTGTCGCGTATCAAAGCCACCTGTTCGCCTTCGCTGTCAAGAAGCGCGATATATTTATTACCGCCGCTTTTCGGAAACAGCCGGTGCGGTTCAAGATTTTTAATGGTTTCTCCGGTGTGATAAAACTTACAGTCAACAAAAATGCCGTCGTTTTCCGTAATCATTACATCCGGACCTTCAACATAATTTATCATTTCCTTCACCTCACTCAAACTGTTCTTCGGCTTTTCTCTTCTGAAGCTGTTCGCCCATGGACTGAATTTCAACAAGCTTGTAATATTTGCCTTTCATGGCAAGCAGCTCATCGGGCGTGCCGCATTCGATAATTTCACCTTTGTCAACAACAACTATTTTGTTTGCTTTTCTCAGAGTCGAAAGTCTGTGGGCAATCATCAGCGTTGTTCTTCCTTTTATAAGCCTTTCAATTGCCTGCTGAATAAGACTTTCCGTTTCGGAGTCAACCGCGGCTGTCGCTTCGTCAAGAATAAGAATTGACGGGTTTTTCATAACGGCTCTGGCAATGGATATTCTTTGCTTTTCACCGCCTGAAAGACCGATTCCTCTTTCACCGAGAAGCGTATCATATCCGTCGGGAAGACGGCTTATAAACCCGTGAGCGTTTGCGATATCTGCAGCGCTTATTACCTGCTCAACCATAGCGTTACGGGTTCCGTAAGCGATGTTGTTGAATATTGTATCCTTAAACATCAGCGGCTCCTGCTGAACATAACCGATCTGATTTCTGTAATATTCCATATCGACATCACGGAGGTTTTTGCCGTCAATTGTGATTTCTCCGTCGTAGTCGTCATAGTAGCGCATGATCAGGTTGATAAGAGTCGATTTGCCTGAGCCGGTTGTTCCAACGATACCAACGACGTCGCCGGGCTCGATTGTCAGATTGATATTGCTGAGAACTTTCTTTGATCTGTCAAAAGAAAAGTTGACATTTTTGAATTCAATTCTGCCTTCAATTCTTTCGGGAACATTACCCTGACCGAAGTTGTGCTCCGGTTCAGCGTCGAGTATTTCAAGAATGTTTTCCGCCGAGGCAAGTGTGTTTCTGTAAGTATCACTGAAATTTGCGAAGAAATTAACGGGATTGTAAAACATACTCGCGTAAGAAATGAATGACACAAGAAGACCGGTTGTGAATCCTTTGCTGCCGGCGATTATGAAACTTCCGCCTGATGCCCAGATAATAAGTGAGCCGCAAGTGACAAGAAAAGTCATTACCGCGGGGAATATACTTGACATCTTCGCGATTCCGTTTTCCTCATTCATCCAGTCATCACAGTAACTGTTGAATTTACTGACCGCTCTTTTTTCGGTAGTAAAAGCTTTGATGATTCTGACGCCGGGAATGGTATCGGTGAGCAGACCTGAAATCGAAGAATTTCGTCTGAGAATTCTCAGATATCTCGGCCCGATTTGCTTGCCGAACGCTCTGCCTATCAAAGCAACTATCGGAATCGGAATAAGGGAAAAGAGCGTGAGCTTCCAGTTAAGGACAATCATAATCACGAGTATTCCGGTAAGCGTCAGGAACTGTACAATGGCTTCCTGACTGATTTTCAAAACAAAATTCTGAATATTTCCGGTATCGGAATTGATTATATTGATTACATGGCCTGTTGAAATCTTATCGTAGAAGCTGAGAGGCAGATACTGCGCTTTTTCATAGATATCTTTTTTCAGCGAGATGACTATTTTGTCACCGGTTCTCCTGAGAAGATAAGAGCGGAATGCCGTTACCGTATATTGCAAAACATAGATAACAAGAAGCAGAAGAATCATTTTAATTAATAATGACCTGTCCTTCTGAGGCAAAACCTTATCTACCATAAAACCGGTAATATACGGGGGAATCAGAGACGCGGCTGTTGTGAAAACAGACAGCAGCAGGCATACAAACAGCCCCTTTTTAAAAGGAAGCGCGTACTTCGCAAATTTGGAAAACATCTTTCCCTTGCCTTTGCAGTTAAGGCATTCCGAAGTCGGAGTCGGAAGCTTCCTTCCGCATTTCGGGCAGAAAGCTCTGAGACGGTTAAATGTGTTTTCGACAGCGTAAATAAGAGAGTCGCTGTATCCGTCTTTTAAAACCGCATTGACAAAGTCAGCCGCCGCGTCAGCGGGACTTGCCGAAGCGTAGGTAAAGCGGATAAGCTTGTTTCTTTTATCATTGCTGTCAATAAGAGAAAACACCGCGTTACCGTACATCCTTTTGACTTCGGCTTCTTTGACATCCGAATAGTCATAGCGCACAGGTTCACCGTCACCGTTAAACACCCATAAGCTTTCTTTGCCGAAACCGACCATACTGCTGCCGTATTTTCTTTCTGGCGAAAGATCACCGACAACCGTAAATAGAATTTCATTATTCTTGCTCAGTTCGGAAAGTCTGCTTTCAAAGCATTCCGGACAGCGAATGT
>JAFWRV010000243.1 GCA_017519685.1 Clostridia bacterium | reverse complement strand
GTTATCATATTGTCTTTCTTGCCAGAAACAAGGTCGGCCTCAAGAATCTCTATAAACTGATTTCAAAATCAAACCTTAACTGGTTTTACCGCCATCCGAGAGTGCCTTTGAGTGAACTTATGCGTCACAGAGAGGGCATACTCATCGGCAGCGCGTGCGAAGCAGGTCAGCTTTATCAGGCGGTCCTTGCAGGTAAGCCGCGCGAAACTCTGCTCAGATACGCCAAACTTTATGACTATCTTGAAATCCAGCCCGACGGCAACAACGCGTTTATGCTGCGTGAAGGCATTGTTGACAGTGAGGAAGACCTTCACGATATCAACAGGCAGATTCTCGCTCTCGCGGATGAACTCGGCATTCCGTGCGTCGCGACCGGCGACGTTCATTTTCTCGATAAATCGGACGCTGTTTACCGTGAAATCATTATGACGGTTCAGGGCTTCTCCGACGCCTCGTTCCAGCCGCCCGTCTATTTTAAAACCACAAACGAAATGCTTGAGGATTTCTCCTATCTCGGCGACAGGGCCAAAGAGGTTGTTGTTGACAATCCGTCAAAAATCGCGGATATGTGCGATGAACTCATCCCGATACCCGAAGGCACCTATCCTCCTCACATAGACGGCGCAGAGGAAGACCTTGTGCGTATATGCAATGAAAGAATGAGCGAGCGTTACGGAGACCCGCTTCCCGATTATATCAGGGAACGCCTTGACAAGGAACTCAACTCGATTATCAAAAACGGTTTCGCCGTTCTTTATATGATAGCGCAGAAGCTGGTCAAGAACTCCGAGGATAACGGCTACTATGTCGGTTCAAGAGGTTCGGTCGGCTCGTCGTTTGTCGCCTTCGCGGCGGGCATATCAGAGGTCAATCCCCTCGTTCCCCACTACCTCTGCCCGAAGTGCAAGCACAGCGAGTTTTTCATGAACGGCGAATACGGCTCCGGCTTCGATATGCCGCCTAAAAACTGTCCCGAATGCGGAGCTCCGATGCTCCGTGACGGCCACGATATTCCGTTTGAAACCTTTCTCGGCTTCCACGGTGACAAATCACCCGATATCGACCTTAATTTCTCAAGTGAATATCAGTTTTACGCTCACAGATATACCGAGGAACTTTTCGGCAAATCACACGTTTTCAAAGCGGGAACAATTTCAACGATTGCCAACTCCACAGCGTTCGGCTTTGTCAAAAACTGGATGGAGGCAACAGGCAAATCAGACCTTTCCCGCGCGGAAATGGAGCGCCTCGCGAACGGCTGTGAAGGCGTCAAGCGTACCACCGGTCAGCATCCGGGCGGTATGGTCGTTGTCCCCGGCGATATGGAGGTTGAGGACTTTACTCCTGTTCAGCATCCCGCGGACGACGCGACCTCAATTCATATCACAACCCATTTCGCTTTCAAATCGCTTCACGATACAATTCTCAAGCTTGATAACCTCGGCCACGAAGTTCCGACACTCTATAAGCATCTTGAGGACCTTACCCACACCTCGGTTATGGATGTTGACCTTTGCGACCCGAAGCTTTATCAGCTTCTGACAAGCCCGGAACCGCTCGGTGTCACAAGCGAGGATATCGGATGCCCGACAGGCACTCTTTCCCTGCCCGAGCTCGGAACGTCATTCGTTCTCGGAATGCTCGTTGAGTCGCAGCCGAAAAACTTCTCCGATATGCTCCAGATATCCGGCCTTTCGCACGGCACTAACGTCTGGCTTGACAATGCCCAGGATCTTATCAAAAACGGAACCTGCACGATTTCCGACGTTATAGGAACCCGTGACTCGATTATGGTCTATCTTATTCACAAGGGTCTTGAAAACGGAATGGCCTTTGAGATTATGGAAATCGTCAGAAAAGGCAAGGCGGAAACAAAGCTGACAGAGGAACATATCAACGCCATGAAGGAGCACAATGTTCCCGCCTGGTATATTGACTCGTGCATGAAGATTAAATATATGTTCCCGAAAGCGCACGCCGCCGCTTATGTTATCGCCGCGATGCGTCTTGCCTGGTACAAACTCTATTATCCCGTTGAGTATTACGCGACCTATTTCACGGTCAGAGGCGAAGACCTTGAAACCCAGACCATTCTTGCGGGCAGAGCCGCGGTAAAAAAGAGGATGGCGGAAATAGACGCAAAAATGAAGGCAAGGGAATCAAGCGCAAAAGAAAACAGTGTCTTCTCATCGCTTCAGGTCGTAAATGAAATGATGGCGCGAAATGTCTTCTTTCTGCCTCCCGATGTCTATCTTTCATCGGCAACCAACTACGCGGTCGAGGACGGAAAAATCCGTCTGCCGTTCTCCGCGATTTCGGGCTGCGGTGAAAACGCCGCGGCAGGTCTTGAAAACGCGAAATACCATACCGACAGTGACGGCAATATCACCGATGAAATCGAAAAATTCATTTCGGTTGAGGATTTCAAACAGCGTTCGCACGCGCCGCAGACGGTAATTGATACTCTTGAGGAAGTCGGAGCGTTCTCCTCTCTTCCCAAAACCACTCAGATTACATTCTTCTGATAAGGAGAAGGATTATGAAATATTTTATCGGCCTCGATATCGGAACATCGTCCGTCAAGGCGATGCTCATCAGCGAAACCGGGATTATCAGAACCGCCGGCAGAGAATATCCGGTTTATTATCCGGAAAACGGCTGGTCGGAGCAGTCTCCGGAAGACTGGTATGACAACTCCGTTTCCGCAATAAAAGAACTTCTTGAGGGCATTGATGCCTCAGAAGTCCGCGCTCTGAGCTTTTCAGGTCAGATGCACGGACTCGTTACCCTTGATGAAAACGACAGCGTAATACGTCCCGCGATTCTCTGGAATGACGGAAGAAGCGAAAAGCAAGTCAGATATCTCAATGAAACAATCGACCGCGATTTTCTTCTGGATAACACGGGCAATATCGCCTTTGCCGGCTTCACCGCTCCCAAAATTCTCTGGATGTATGAAAACGAAAGAGAAAATTTCAGCAGAATAAAAAAGATTATGCTCCCCAAGGACTATGTCGCTTACAGATTCTCCGGCTCATTCGCCACCGATGTTTCCGACGCGGCAGGCACACTTTATTTTGATACCGGCAAAAGAACCTGGTCGCAGGCAATGCTTGATTTGCTTCATATTGACGCTTCTCAGCTTCCAACCGTTTACGAGAGCAATGAGATAATCGGAAAAATGAAGCCGTCTCTCGCTGAGGAACTCGGTCTTCCTCAGATTGATATCGTAATCGGCGCCGGCGATAATGCCGCTTCGGCAATCGGAACAGGCGCGGTCAGAGACGGCGACTGCAATATTTCACTCGGTACCTCGGGAACGGTTTTTGTCCTGAGTGAAAAATACCGCTGTGACAGAGTAAATGCAATTCATTCATTCTGCTCGGCAAACAGGCAGTGGCATTATCTCGCCTGCATCCTCACCGCGGCTTCCGCCCAGAAATGGTGGATAAGAGATATTCTCAACACCTCTTATGATTTTGAAAAAGCGTCGGAATATGTCGGAAAAAGCAACGTGATGTTCCTGCCCTATCTTATGGGAGAACGCTCGCCGGTAAACGATCCGGGAGTCCGCGGCGCGTTTCTCGGGCTCAGCGCGGACACAACCCGGGAAGAAATGACGCTTGCCGTTCTTGAAGGCGTTTCCTTCGCGTTAAGACAGAATCTTGATATCATCCGTTCACTCGGAGTCGAAGTAAGAACATCGAAAATCTGCGGCGGGGGCGCGACGAACCGTCTCTGGCTTAGTATTCTCGCTTCAATACTCGATGTTAAACTCGAAATCCCGGTTCTTGAACACGGCGGTGTCCTCGGAGCCGCTATGCTGGCGGCTGAAAGCTCGCTGAACAGAGAAGAATACGGCAAAATGCGCGATGAGTTTTATAAAGTCGCGTCAACGGTTGAGCCCGATTCCGCTCTTGTTCCCTATTATAATGAAAAATATAATAAATATTTAAGAATATATCCCGCAGTAAAGGAGTGCCTGAAATGACATTCAAAGACGCTGTTCAGAAATACAATGAAAATCCCACCTCCGAAAACCTGAAAGGACTGTGCAGGATTCTCAGAGGCTCTCTTACCACGGCGGAGAAACTGCGTATGCTTTCGGGCAGACAGTTTCTGATGAGAAACGGTTATGACCTGATTACCAAGGGTCAGAAATATAACTGCCATCCCTGCCTTGCCGGCGGAGTACGCCGCCTGGGAATACCGGCTGTCGCGTTTTCCGACGGTCCGCGAGGAGTCGTTATGGGAAACAGCACATGCTTTCCCGTTTCAATGTCAAGAGCCGCGTCATTTGACGATGAACTCGAGTATGAAATCGGCTCGGCAATAGCCGATGAGGTGATTGCCGGCGGAGGAAACTATTTTGCCGGTATATGCATCAATCTTCTCAGAAACCCGAGATGGGGCAGAGCGCAGGAGTGCTACGGTGAGGACCAGTTCCTGACCGGTAAAATGGGCGTCGCTCTCACAAAGGCGGTCCAGGAAAAAGGCGTTATCGCCTGCCCTAAGCACTATGCCGTCAACAGCATTGAAAATCTGCGTTTCTCCGTTAATGTTGAAACCGACGAGGTCACACTTCACGAGGTTTATCTGCCGCATTTCCGCAAATGCGTTGAAGCCGGCGCGATGTCAATAATGGGCGCCTACAACCTTTTCAGGGGAGACCACTGCTGTGAAAGCAGATATCTTCTTACCGATGTGCTGCGTGAACAGTGGGGATTCGAGGGCTTTACAATCTCGGATTTCATTTTCGGAGTCAGAAATGCCGCAAAGGCCCTGAAATCGGGGCTTGACATCGAGATGCCGATGACTCTCAGATACGCCGCTCTGCCGCTGCTGCTTAAAAATGGCACCGTTAAGACGGCGGATATTGACAGGGCTGTTGAGCATATTCTCGCCGGTCTTATAAAAATCACTCCCAAAATCGAGCCGAAAGATAAAACCGTCATCTGCTCAAAAGAACATACGGAGCTTGCGAAAAGAGCGGCGCAGGAGGGTACCGTTCTGCTTAAAAACAACGGCCTGCTTCCTCTTAAAAATATCGGAAAAGTTGCCGTTGTCGGCAGATATGCGAATAAAATCAATGTCGGCGTCCACGGCTCAAGCTCGGTATTCAGTCCCTACACCGTGACGCCGTATGAAGGACTCTGCAACAAATACGGAAAAGAAAACGTTATTCTCTGCGAAGGCACAAAAATCGACGCAACGCTTCCCGAAATACTTGCCTGCGACGCGGTTGTAATCTGTGTCGGAAGCGACTATAAACAGGAAGGCGAAAACCTCGTCAATCTTTCAAAGAATGATAAGGCACAGGAAAACACCGCCGGCGGCGACCGCTATTCACTGCGCATCCCCTCCGCCGAGGTTAACCTTATTCACAGAATATGTGAAAAATGTGAAAACACCGTCGTCAATATAATCGGCGGCAGCGCGTATATAATCGAAGAATGGAAAAACGAGCCCGCGGCAATCCTTGAATCTTTTTATTCGGGTATGGAGGGCGGAAACGCTCTTGCCGATATTCTCTCGGGCGAAGTCAATCCTTCGGGTCATCTTCCGTTCACTATGGCAAAGGATGAAAACGACTATCCCGGTTTCCTTTTCCCGGGCGACAAAAAAGACAGCATCACTTATGAATATTACCACGGCTACGCTCTGCTTGACAGGGAAAACAAACAGGCGGCGTTCCCGTTCGGTTTCGGACTCTCTTACACCGATTTCGAGTTCGGCAAACCGAGGGTGCTTAAAAAAGACGGCCTGTGCGTTTCGCTTAAGGTTAAAAACACCGGAGAGTACGACGGCAAAACGGTCGTTCAGGTTTATGCCGGAGCCGGCACCGGCGATCATCCCGTCAAACAGCTGAAGGCGTTCAAAAAGGTCTTTATAGAAGCGGGCGGAGAAAAAACCGTCAGAGTGGATATTGACCCCGAAGACCTGAAATTCTATGACCCCGCCGAAAAATCGTGGTACAGTGAAAAAGAATACACCCTCTATGTCGGAAAGGACGCGGAGGATGCAATGAATTGCAGTATTAAATTGAAATTATAATCGCCCCTCGATTGCAAAATCGGAGCAAATCACCCCGCGATTACACAATCCGGAGCGAAGCGACCCACGATTATGCATTATGCATTAAAATCCCGGTATCATCAGATACCGGGATTTTTCTGTCCGTAATAAGCGTTGGCGCCGTGCTTGCGCATATAGTGCTTCGTCTTTATAAATTCGTTTGCCTGACTTGCTCCGAGGTTTTCGCTGAGGTACGCCATCTTTGAAACCTCCTCGAGAATCGCGGAGTTTTTAGCGGCTTCACCGGCGTTTTTACCCCAGGTAAACGGTCCGTGAGAGTGAACAAGCACCGCGGGAACGGCGTTAAAGTCAATGCCTCTCTTTTCAAAGCATTCGACTATTACCTTGCCCGTGTTAAGCTCATATTCGCCCTCAATTTCCTCCTGTGTCATATCTCTCGTACAGGGTATGGAACCATAGGCGAAATCCGCGTGGGTGGTTCCGTAAAGAGGTATATCCTTTGCCGCCTGCGCATACGCTACGGCAAATGTTGAATGGGTATGCGCCACACCGCCGATATCCGCAAATCTGCGGTAAAGTTCAAGATGGGTCGGGGTATCGGATGACGGATTTAGTTCTCCCTCAACCTTTTCCCCGTCAAGCGACATAACTACCATATCCTCTGGCTTCATCTTCGAATAGTCCACTCCCGAGGGCTTTATCACAACAAGTCCTCTGTCCCTGTCAACAGCCGACACGTTGCCCCAGGTAAACAGAACAAGCTTATACTCAACAAGCTTCAGATTCGCCTCAAAAACCTGCTCTTTCAATGATTCAAGCATAAATCCTCCGTTAAAATGAAGAAATAATCTGATTGTATATTTTTTCGGGATCTTTTAAAAACACGGTCCTGATTCTCTCCGCCTGGTCGAAATCCTCGGCTCGGAGCGTCAGCTCCATAAGTGTTTCTTCTTTGTGAAAAATACGGCAGATAACATTGAAGCCGTCACCCGCGGGCTGTATCTTCACATCGGTTATTCCCTCGTTGCGTTTTCTCATCTGGATTTCAACAGCGTCATTCAGCGCCATTTCCCGAACCGATGCGGGAAGCTCGCTTTTAAGTTCCCTGAGCGTTTCCGAGCCGGTTTTTGTCAGCATCAGGGTGCCGTTATCATCCTTGAGCAGACTGCCGTTTGAAACCAGCTCGTCCACCGCCTGCACCGCCTCAAAATAATTCGCGAGCGAATGCGCGGTCAGCGATTCAACCGCAGTATCGGCAGTCAGCGGCTCCGCGAGGGAATCCGCGAGATATTCAATCAGAAGCTTGATCTGATTCCTGTTGCGCAGTCCTCCGGGGCTGACGCCCTCTTCGAAAGCGTTGAATTCGTTATCCATTATTTATTTCTCTTTCTGCCCTTGATATTCTTTCTCTTGTTGTAATTCGGATTAATGGGCTTGCCGTAACGGCCTCTCTGAAGACTGTCCTCCGTAAGGAACTTTTCTTTGGTTCCGAAAAGACCGCAGAGATTTGCCCAGCCCTCGCAATAGAGCCAGTAATATGAAATATTCTTTTTCTTTCTGAGCTTTATGAGCGGAGGAAATCCGCACCAGATAAACGAGGGAAGCGCGATGACAAGAAGCCAGACCGGACCGAGAATAAGCGACTGAACGGTATGACCGTACTCGTGAATTCTCATATCGTGACGCCTGTCACCCGTTACATTCTTGTTGATGAAAATGAACATACCGAGACTGACTCCGCCGAAATTCTTCCTGTCAATGTAAGTAACCACGGCGTTATGAAACACTTCACTCTCGCTGCCCTTGATTTTATAAAACGCGAGCATGCACAGACCCATTATGTTCTGAATCAGGGCGTAAGTAAACTGCCAGAAATAAAAAAGTATTTTTCTTACCGTTTTCATATTATCACCGTATTTCTTTTCCGGGAATCAGTTTCCCCGCCGCGAGACCGATTTCATCATCGGTCAGACCGGTTGATCTGAGATAACCGTTTATTCCCGAGTATTTTTCATCTAAAAAATCCAAAGTGCGCTCCATGTTTTCCCTGTCCGAGCGCAGACGCGAAATATCCTGTTCCC
>JAFWRV010000242.1 GCA_017519685.1 Clostridia bacterium | reverse complement strand
TGCACCGTGGATCTGGATTCAGCCAGCGGAACGCCCGGCGCAGACCGCAAGGTCAAGGGCACCCTGCACTGGGTCAGCGCCGCGGACTGCGTTTCCTGCGAGGTCCGTCTTTATGACAGACTTTTCAATGTTGAGAATCCCGCGGGCGACGACACCGTTAACTTCCTTGACAACCTCAACCCCGATTCGCTGAAAATCGTTGACAACTGCCTTATCGAGGGCGGTATTGCCGGAGCGAAGCCGGGCGATACCTTCCAGTTTATGAGACAGGGTTATTTCTGTGTCGATAAGACTTCAGCCCCCGACCGTCTTGTTTTCAACCGAACGGTTGCGCTTAATTCAAGCTGGAAATAATTAACAGATAAGAGGTATAGCAATGAAATATGTTTACAGAGCGGTAAACGCTCTTCTCGGAGTGCTCACTCTCATCAGCGCTTTCTTTGTCGGCTTCATCAAAATAAAACTTGAAACCTCCGACAAGCTTGCGGAAACAATCTATGATATTTCGGGAAAAAAGGCGAGCGGCATTGCCGTAGGCGAGGAATTCTCAATTTACAGATTCATCAGATTCTTCACGGGCAAGGACGACCTTTCGTTTATGCTCCCGGATGAGCATAAGCTGTTTCTCTGGCCCAAGGAATTTGCGCCCATCAACGCGAGAATAATTGTTTTCGCGGTTTTCTTCGCGCTGATTCTCGCAACCGGAATTTTTCTTATCATATATTCCTGCTTCGGCAAAAAAAGACTGCCTGTGTTTATAGCGGGTCTGTGCGGTATTGTCTTTGATATAGTTATGATGAACACATTCCGTTCCGCCGCGAGAGAAATATACAACGGCACGGTCGATGTGCTCGGCTATGTCTTTGACAACGGGCTCGGAAGCGGAATTCTGGCTATGCTTGCGGGAAGCGCCGCAAAGAGCGCTTTCCAGCTCAATCTTTCCCTGTGCGGACTGCAGAATGCTTTCATGATGATATTCATCGCCGTTGCCGTATGGTCCCTGATATTCTATGCGGTTGACATCGGCGACCCCAAAGCAAAGCAGGAGCAGGAAGCGGAAAAAGCGGCAAAGCTTGCGAAAAAAGAACAGAAGAAAGCGGCAAAAGCGGCGAAGAAAGCCGGCAATGCCTGACAAAAACCAACAGACGGATAATAGCGTTTATTCGTCTGTTTTTTATACGGAGGAAGTAATGAAAAGAGTATCTTTTGACAAAATCAGAACAGGCGGCTTCTGGAAATACAGAGAGGATTTGAACAGAGAGGTTTCCATCCCCTCGGTTTATGACCGTTTCAAGGAAACAGGCAGAATCGACGCGGTCAAATGTCTCTGGAAAGAGGGAGACGAAAACAAGCCGCACATTTTCTGGGATTCCGATGTCGCGAAATGGATTGAGTCAGCGGCGTATTCGATTGCCCTCAATCCCGATGAGGAGCTTGAAAAGAAGATAGACGCAATCGTTGACGATATTGAGAAAAATCAGACGCCGGACGGTTATTTCAACTCCTACTATCTGACCGTTGAGCCGGGAAAGCGTTTTACCGTAAGGGATAATCACGAGCTTTACTGCGCCGGCCACCTTATTGAGGCGGCGATTGCCTATTACAACGCCACCGGCAAGGACAGGCTGCTTAAAATTATGATGAAATATGTTGACCTCATCATACGCATTTTCGTTGAGGAGGATTCGGCGTTGTTCTCCACCCCGGGCCATGAGGAAATCGAGCTTGCCCTGATAAAGCTTTTTGACTGCACCGGAGATAAAAAATATCTCGATCTCTGCGCGCATTTCATCAACACGAGAGGAACGAGTAAAAAGGATAAGGAAATTCCCTCGTGGGCAGACCAGATGTATTATCAGTCGGATATGCCGGTCAGGAAATTCAAAAAGGCGCGCGGTCACAGCGTCAGAGCAGGCTATCTTTACTGCGGAATGGCGGACCTCGCGGCAAGAACCGGAGACACCGATTTGCTCGATGCCTGCGAAAGACTTTTTGACAATATTTCGAAAACGCAGATGTATATTACCGGAGGCGTCGGCTCAACCGCAAAAGGGGAGGCGTTTGCCGAGGAATATCTTCTGCCTAACGACCTTGCCTATTCCGAAACCTGCGCCTCAATCGCGCTGGCGATGTTTGCCCGCCGGATGAGTGAAATCACTCCGAAGGCAAAGTATGACGATGTGGCGGAGCTTGCGATGTATAACTGCGTTCTTTCGGGAGTTTCGCTTGACGGAAAATCGTTTTTCTATGTAAATCCCCTTGAAATCAATATCAGAAGGCACGACAGGAATGAGCGCTTTTATGACATTCATCATAACCTTCTGACTCAGAGAATAGAGGTTTTCGGCTGCTCCTGCTGCCCGCCTAATCTGACAAGATTTATCGCTTCAATCGGAGATTATCTTTACACTTATGACGACAGCACGGTCTATGTCCATCACTATATGGAGAGCGAAGCGGAGTTTGACGGAGTGAAGATTACCCAGCAGACGAGATACCCCAATCACGGGGAGGTCAGGATAACCGTCAGCGGAATGAAGGGCAGAAATCTCGCGGTCAGAATACCCGGATGGACAGATTTCGTTTCGCTGAGCGGCGAAGAAATTAAGGCGGGGGAAAACGGCTATGTCACTCTCCCCGTAACAGATGAAAATCAGGTGTTTGACTTCTGGTTTAATATGGATGCCAAACTTGTCTGCGCGAATCCCGAGGTCGAGGACGACGCGGGGAAGGTCTGCGTTTGCAGAGGGCCGCTCGTTTACTGCGCCGAGAGTACACTTAATGACGGAATTGATTTAAGCAAGGTTTCGATAGAATCCGACCTTAAAGCCGGACTGGAATTCGATGAAAAAATGCAGACTTATAAAATCATTCTGAAAGCGTATGAGGATATGCCGTCAGACGCTCTCTACCGCGATTACGACCCGAAAGCGGTACGCGGGATTAAACTTACCATGCTTCCTTATTTCGCGTTTGCCAATAACGGTGAGAGCGATATGAAAATATGGATGAGAACAAAACATATCGGGGAGGATGAAACTGTTGGATAAGATTACCACTCAGGGCAGGAATTTTGTTGACGAGGCCGGCAGGCAGAGAATTTTCAACGGAATAAATCTCTGTGACAAAGGCAGTTACAAAGAGGGCAGTGACGAGAGAATTTATACGCTTCCGTTTGATGAGGAGCTTATAAAAAAGCTCGCCGAAAGCGGAATGAATATCGTCAGACTCGGCCTCACCTGGGACGCTGTTGAGCCTCAGCCGCGTCAGTATAACGAAGAATACCTCGACAGAGTAAAAGCTGTTGCGGACCTGCTTTGCAAATACGGCATTTATTTCTATCTCGATATGCATCAGGATTTGTATTCCGGTCAGAAGGGCTGCGCCGGAGACGGCGCCCCCGACTGGGCGTGCCTTACCGGAGGAGCAAAGTTCAGGCCGACGAAATTTGTCTGGGCTGAAGGATATTTCTGGGGAAAGGCGGTTCACAACTGCTTCGACGCCTTCTGGCAGAATAAATCTTATAACGGCGTTCCGCTTCAGACATATTATGCCGATATGTGGAAGCATGTCGCGGAGAAATTCAAAGACCATCCCGCGCTGTTCGGTTTTGACATTCTGAACGAGCCGTTTCCGGGCTCTCTCGGAGGAAAGGTTTTCAAAAAACTGATTGCAGGAGTCGCGAAAACGGTTATCACCGATAAGAGGTGCAAAATTTCATTCCTCGCCAAGCAGCTCTTTTCGGGCAACGCCGTCCTCTGCCTCGAGCCGTTCAATGATTACTCGCTTTTCAGAAAGGCGACAAGCGGCGCGGATGACCTTATTAAAAAATTTGACATTGAGTATTATTCCCCGTTCCTCAACAGGATTGCTGCGGCTGTCCGCGAGGTTACGGATAACGGAATAATCATGATGGAAAACAGTTATTACTCAAACCTCGGTATTCCGTATTCAACTCCCGCGGTTACCGTCAACGGAAAGAGGGAGGAAAAGCTCTGCTTCGTTCCCCACGCGTATGACATAATGGTTGATACGCCCGAATACAAGTACGCGAGCAACACCAGGGTCGGAGGCATCTTTGATGAGCACAGGCGTTCGCAGGAGCGTCTGGATATCCCGCTTCTGGTCGGCGAGTGGGGCGGCACGAGCGAGGGTACCGACTGGCTTGTCCACGTTGAATACCTGCTTGACAAATTTGACGGATACCGCTGGGGTCAGACTTACTGGGCTTACTATGACGGCCTGCTCAACGACCCGATTATGACCGAGCTTGTCAGAACAGCGCCCGTAGCGGTCTGCGGAAATATTGACTCCTATTCATATGACAGGGAAAAGAAAGTATTCACTCTTGAATATACGCAGGATAAGGAATACTCCGCGCCCACCGAGATTTATATGCACGCCGCGCCGTCAAAAATAACCGCCGACGGCGAATACACCGTTGACGGCAGAAAACTCAGCATTACCGCCGGCGCGGGAAAGCACAAAGTTACTATTGAATACTGATATAATATAAAAACGGCAGCCGCCTTGTATCACGACAGGGCGGCTGCTTTAATCTTTGATTTAGGCTAATCGAATCTTCTCGCGTTAAGGAAGAAAATCGTGCTCTCGGAATCGAGAATTTCGATTCCTTCGGAGTTTTTCGAAACGGCGAAGCGCTCCGCCTTTGAATACAGCGGCAGACAGACCGCCTGCTGAAGCAGGATGTATTCGGCGGTGAAGCAGCCGTCAAGCATTTCATCCTCGGTGGTTACCGTAGCGAGACGGTTTATTGTTTCGTTGTATTTCTTTGAGTTCAGGCGGAAGACGTTTCCCTCGGCGAAACCGGAAAGAAAGTCCTGAGCGCTTTTTTTGTCGGTCGTTATATCGCCTAAAGCGACCTGGAAGTTTCCGCTCTGTATCATCGCGGCGATGTTCTTTTCCGTTTCGGTTATGACACTGACGGAAAGGTTCAGCTTGAATATTTTTTCCCAGACCTGAAGCTGCTCCCTCAGGGGAATGTCAAAGCGTTCGGGGCAGAGGATTCTTATTGAAACCTTGTCGGTTTTGAGCGATTTGAGACCTTTTTCCATAAGGGCCGCCGCGCTGTCGGGGTCATATTTGAGGACCGGAGTCTGGTCGCCGACCCTCGCGCGGTAGGATGCCTGCCCGCAAAGATAGCTTGCCGGGACAAGGCTGGTTTCCGTCTGTATGTTTTCGTCCGTTCCCGGGAAAAGATTTCTGTCAAACGACGAGCAGAGCGCCTTTCTGATGTTGGCGTTCTTTGTCACCGGGTCGGAGCAGTTGAAGATAAGGCCGGTCGAGGTGTTTCGGATTTCCCTGAGCACTTTCACGCTGCCGGGAAGGTCGCTTGCCGGCGAGAGGGTTGCCGCGGTCAGAGAGCCGTTTGAAAGGCGTTTGTTTATCGAGGCTTCATCCGAGTCAAAGGATATCGTGACCGTGTTGGGCAGGGCAAGCTTCGCGCCCGGAACTTTGGTCAGATAGAATTTGTTGTTTTTGAGCGTGATGCCGTTTTCATCGTCCCAGTAACTGACATAGAACGGTCCGTTGCCGAGAATGTAACGGGTTCCGAGACCGTATCTTCCGCCTGTCGCTTCATAAAACTCCCTGTTGCAGGGCATAAATTCGCTCTCTGTCAGGCGTTCGAGAAAAGAGTCGTTCTTTTCCGTCAGACGGAATTCAAGTGTCCTGTCATCGAGTGCCTTTACTCCGAGGGATGACATATCGGCTTTGCCGGCGTAAATATCGGCGGCGCCCTCGATTATCATCATTCTCTGCGCGAGAGGAGAATTGATAGCGGGGTCAACGGTGCGCTGACAGGCAAATTCAAAGTCGTGCGCGGTGACCTTTACCTTTTCGAATTTCTCGTAAAAATCTTTGCCGTATTCATTTTTAATTGCTATTGAACAGTACCAGTCCGTCGAGGGATAGAGAGTGAAAGTCCAGACAAGGCCGTCTTCCGAAACGTTCCATTCCTTTGCTATACCGTTGATTATTTTCCCGTCTTTGTCGCGGCGGACAAGGCCTTCAAAGGTATTGTTGATTATCATCTGCGCGCCCGGCTCATCGGCATACTGCGGGTCGAGAGTTGACGGGGAACTGTCAACGGCGCAGACTATTGTCTTGCCCGAGCCGCGTGATGAACAGGAAGCGCATCCGAAAAGAATCACGCAGACGAGCGCGGCGCAGATTAATCTTTTTAATATCGGTTTTTTGAGCATAAGCCGTTTTTCCTCAGCTGTCACTATCCGACCAGCCGGCAAGCAGGTCGGCAAAAGGATTGTTGACTTCTTTCTGTTTGTTCTGATTTCTCATATAGTTTTCAACGTCGCGTTTTCCCGCTCCGGCGCTCTCCTTCCTCTTTTCAAAGTCGGAGAGTTTTTCACGGTATCCGCAGACGCAGTAAAACATTTTTTTGTCTCCCTCGCCGCGCATCTCGAGTTTCTTGTGACACTCGGGGCAGCGGGCGTTGGTGATGATTGAAAGTGATTTGCGGTAACCGCATTCACGGTCCTGGC
>JAFWRV010000241.1 GCA_017519685.1 Clostridia bacterium | reverse complement strand
TGAACTTCTTGCCATTTTTAAATACGACTCAATTTGATCGGTGTTATCAACTTTAACTGTTCCGGTAACCTCAACAACACCCTCTATCATCATCTTTCTTGCTTCTTCAACAGAATACTTGCATCCGCAAGATTGACAGACAAATACACCGTCCTGTTTAATGAGATCTGTTCCGCCGCACATTTCGCATACTAACTGTTTCACTGTGATTCCTCCATTATTTTATAATTTTATTTAGACATCTTGCCAATTTATCTTTTTTCTTCTACTATTTCTATAAACTTTACTTCATTTCATATATACGATTTTCACTGTAGATTTTTCCTCTAAAAAAATAAATATCCAAAATACATAGTACCATAAATAAAGCACTATTTCAATATAATAAATAAAATATATTGACAACTTCATTACATTTGTAATATAATTGTAGCGGAAATATTATACAGGAGCGATTGTTATGGATGAGAAAAAACTTATAATCAACCAAAAGAAATACAGCGGAGAAAGTTCGGTTCTTTCACTTCGCCTGCCCAATGAGCTGGTGTCGGAGCTGGACAGCATTGCCGAAAACACAAAGCGCACAAGAAACGATATAGTTCAGAAATGCCTTGAATACGCAATTCAGAACATAGAAATCAATTGAGTAACGGAGGGGTAAAAATGTCAAAGATAGCAGATATCATCAAATATGAGGGTGACAACAGCACTTTTATCTGGAAGCATCCCTGCGAGGATTTCAACTACTTCACTCAATTGATTGTTCATGAGAGCCAGGAAGCCGTGTTCTTTATGAACGGCGAGGCGCTTGATGTTTTCAAAGCGGGCAGACACACTCTTGAAACTCAGAATATTCCCCTTATCGGCAAGGCGCTCAACAGAGCGACCGATGATAAGACTCCGTTCCACTGCGAGGTTTATTTTATTAATCAGACAGTGCAGATGGATTTGAAATGGGGAACGGACAGCAAGGTTCGCTACCTTGAGCCCGAATACGGCATTCCCCTTGAACTCGGCGCAAGCGGCTCAATGAACCTCAGAGTCAGCAACGGTCTGAAACTGCTTGTAAAGCTTGTCGGCACAATGAACGGCATCGCCTGGGGCGAAAACGGAGTGAATTTCACGAAATCGCTTCAGAATTCTTTCCGCCCGATGATTTCAACCGCCGTCAAATCCAATCTCACGGCCTCAATCAAAGAGAACAACATCAACATTCTTGAGGTTGACGAGCATCTGACCGAGCTTTCTTCAACACTTAAAGCCAAAATCATTCCCGGCTTTGAAGAATACGGTCTGACAGTTCCCGAATTTTATCTTACAACGGTAGTTCTTCCCGAAGAAGATCCGAATTTCAAGAGAATCCGCGAGCTGCATACTATCTCGCTTCAGACAAAGATGGCCGCCGCGGAGGCGCAGGTGCGCACAGCTCAGGCGCAGGCGCAGGCGCAGGTAACCGCCGCTCAGAGAGAAGTTGAGCTTGAAAAGCAGACCACACAGACCGAAGTCGCAAAGCGCGAGGCGGAGCGTCAGGTTATCGCCGCGCAGGCGGAAGCCGAAGCAGCCCGTCAGACGGGCTTTGCCGAAGCGCAGGTTATGCAGGCGCAGGGCTACAACAAAAAAGATGTTATTCAGGCAGAAGTTCAGAAAGCATACGCCGAGGGCATCGGCAATATGGGCTCGGGCTCAGGCGGCGCAGGCGGCTCAACCATGAGCGACATAGTCGGTCTCGGAGTAGGTCTTCAGGCGGCGCAGGCAATGAGCAGTCAGATAGGCGGAATTTTCGGCGGTATGAACGGAAATCAGCCGAATAATAACGCGGGCGCACCGTCTGTCAAATGCGCAAAATGCGGAGCGGATCTGCCCGCGGGTGCAAAGTTCTGCCTACAGTGCGGCGAAAAGGTTGTTTCTCTTGATGATAAAATAATCTGCCCCCAGTGCGGAGCGAGCACACCGAACGGCAAATTCTGCATAGAGTGCGGCGCGCCTCTCGCGAATAAATGCCCGAATTGCGGCGCGGATGTACCTGCCGGCGGCAAATTCTGCCTTGAATGCGGAACGAAAATATAATTCGCAAGGCGAAAGGCGGAATGCAAAATGAATGAAAATGCAGTTCTTGAAAAATCAAAACGGTTTGCTTTGAGAATTGTCCGCCTCTATAAATATCTTTGCGGAGAAAAGAAAGAATATGTTTTATCAAAGCAGATTCTTCGTTCCGGCACAAGCATCGGAGCGAATATAACCGAAGCGGAGTGCGGGCAGACAAAAGCGGATTTTTACGCAAAAATGAACATAGCCCTCAAAGAAACGGCGGAAACTTGTTACTGGCTTGAACTTCTGCATGAAAGTGATTACATTGACAGCACATCCTTTGACAATATTTATGCGGATTGCAATGAATTGCTTAAATTGCTTAAATCAATTACAAAAACGCAGAAAAGTGAACAATAAATAATCGGAGCGGAGCGACCTTTAATTACGCCTTTCGCATTTTGCATTCCGAATTATTAAAACCGGAGGTTTTTATGAAAAAACAATTCAAAAATTACGCGATTATCTGGTCTGTGGCTCTTATAGTATTCAGTATGATAGTGTTCCTTGTTCCGGATCACAACGGAAAATATTACAAGTTCGGCGGCGCTTTCTGGGCGGGCTATATCCTTATCTTCCTTGCTTTTATCGGCCAGCTGATTATTTCAAAAGTCTTTTTTAAAGAAGAAAACAAGGATAAAGTCTTTCTTAATCTGCGAATGTTTTCACTCAGTATAACCTGCCTTGTTCTTTCTTTGATTTTCGGCACCGCTCTTATGCTCATTCCGGATTATCCGCAGTGGCTCGGCGCAATCATTGCTTTCGTACTGCTTGGATTTTATGCAATTGCTGTCGTTATGGCAAAGGGCGCGGCGGAAATCGTTTCCGATATCGGTGAGAAAACATCTCAGAAAACATCTTTTATCAGGGAAATGACTTCATACGCGGAGCAGCTTGTTTCAAAGGCAAAATCCGACGAAGCAAAAGCGACGGCATCAAAAGTATATGAAGCAATCCGTTATTCAAATAAATCAAGTTACCCCGGAGTTGAAGAAACAGAAGATAAAATATCATCGGCTTTTTCGGATTTTTCAAATGCAATAGCAAACAGCGATGATGAAACGGCAAAAAATATCGGAGAAAAGCTTCTGGATTTGATTAATGAAAGAGACAGCTTTGTAAAGACCAACAAATCCTGATAATCTTTATATTCTGAATAAAATGAAGAAAAGCGGTTCTCGCCGGATAATCCGGCAAGAACCGCTTTCATTTGTTTTGTTGTTTTTTTCGCGGGCGATTGATAATCGCCCCTACGGCGGCAAGCATGAATGCTTGCCCTACGTTATTTGAAATGGCATTCCATTTGCCCAATGTTGTTTGAAATGAAATCCCACAGTACGGCACGGATTCATCCGTGCCGGTTTTGAATTTATCCGTGCCTTTGTTAACCATACACAAAAAATTCCCAACCGTAAACTTACTTTTATGGGTTTGTTAAATTTTTATTCACCCTGCAACATTTCCGCGTTTTTTTATCACTTGTTATCGGAAAGCAACTCAAAAAATCCACAATATATGGTAAAGGCACTCTGAAAAACACTGTATTTTGTTAACACATTGTTTACAATATGAAATTTCACATTTCCGCTTTCCGCGGTGTGTTATATAGTGAAGGCCTTTTCCGGGAGGTGATTCCATGCCCGGTCGGGAAGACAGAACATGCAGCGACATCAATATGAGATATATAGAAATGGCGGTTGAGAAATACGGCAAAATGCTTTTCCGTATCTGTTTCAACATTCTCGCAAACCGCGAGGACGCGGAAGACGCCGTTCAGGAAACATTCCTTAAATATATGACGAATCCCCCGTCATTCAACTCCGACGAGCACGAAAAGGCGTGGCTTATCAAAGTCGCGACAAACACAAGCAAAAATATCGGCAGATTCAGACTCCGTCACGCCGAGCTGTGCCTTGAGGATATTGAGGATATCGGAGTAAGCCCGGATGACACCGGTATATTTGAAGCGATAATGTCACTGCCCGCAAAATACAAAACCGTTCTCGACCTTCACTACATCGAGGGCTACACGGCAAACGAAATCTCGGAAATCACCGGCGTCAAGCCCGACGCGGTCAGGAAGCGCCTTCAGACAGGCAGAAACAGACTGAAAAAAGAAATGGAAAGGAATTTAAACGGAAATGACATATAAAGAATGCGTTAACGAGTATTCCCGCGTAATGAACAGCGTGGATATGACCCCGGAATTCAGACAGAAGCTCATTGACAAATGCATCTCCGCGTTACCCGCAAACACATTTCCGTATAAAACGGTTATCGCGGTTTCGCTGATTTCGGGAGTTGCCATAGCGGCAACAACAATAGGAATAAAAACATATATGGGTCTGCGCAAAGGAAACTGACCCGAAGAAAGGATGTGCTATTATGTCACAGAGATCCCCTTTGATTTACAAGGGACTCAGACCGCTCGCGGTTGCGGGTTTCGGCAGCATAATGAGACCGAAAATAATCGGCCGTGAAAATATTCCGAAGGACGGCAGAGTTGTAATTGCCGGCAATCATACAAAACCCTTCGATGTGTTTATGCTCTTTCTTTCAACAAGAAGATGCCTTCATTTTCTCGCAAAAGCCGAATTGTTCAAAGGTCCGCTCGATAAATTCTTCAAGGCGGCGGGTATAATCCCGGTTGACCGTTCGAGAAAGAATCCCGAAGCGCTCAACGCAGCGAGAGAATACCTCAATAACGAAAGCGCCGTAGCGATTTTCCCCGAGGGAACAACAAATAAAACCGACGCCGTTCTGCTTCCGTTCAGAATGGGAGCCGTAAAAATGGCAAGGGACACGTCTTCCCCGATAGTTCCGTTCACGATCAGCGGCGCATACAAACTGACGGGACCGAGACCGGAAATCCGCTTTTATCCTCCTTTTTATGTCGGTGACGGCGACCTCGAACAGGAAAATGAAAAATTCAGGCAATTCATTTACGACAATCTTGTAAATAAGGAAAAAATATCATGAACAATACAAACGAACTCGAAATTCCCGATATTTCAATGTACGGTATGCTCAGGCGCTCTGCGGAAAAGAATCCGAACGCTTTTGCTCTCGACTATATGGGAAACAAAATCCTCTATTCCGCGCTTCTTTCTAAAATCGACACCTGCGCCAAGGCGTTTGAGTCAACCGGAATAAAAGAGGGGGACATCGTGACGCTCTGTCTGCCCAATCTGCCCGAGGCGGTTATCGCAATTTACGCTCTCAATAAGCTCGGCGCCGCGGCAAATATGATTCATCCCCTGTCCTCGGAAAACGAAATCAGGAATTATCTCAACTCAACAGACAGCAGATGCCTTGTCGTCATTGACATGTGCGCGGACAGAATCGCAGGAATAGTAAATGACACAAAGCTTGAAAAAATAATAACCGTCAGCGCTTCCGACTCGATGCCCGGAATTATGAAAATCGGTTACAGCATCAAGACAATCCGCAAAAAGGATTTGTCCGACGACCGCTTTATGAACTGGAACGAGTTTTTCTCAAAAGGCATCCTCAGCCGAAAAAAAATCGAAGACAGTCATACAGGAGATGACCTTGCGGTAATACTTCACTCGGGCGGCACCACCGGAACACCGAAAGAAATTATGCTTTCAAACCGTAATTTCAACGCCCTCGGAGTTCAGGGAAGAATAGAGCTTCCCGATATCGGAACAAACGACTCGACTCTCGCAATCCTTCCCGTATTTCACGCCTTCGGTCTCGGTGTCTGCGTTCATATTATGCTCTGCCTCGGCGCCTGCTCGGTCCTTCTGCCGAAGTTTGACGCGCTGAGCTTTGCAAAGACAATGGATAAATACAAGCCGACCATGATGCTCGGAGTGCCGACAATGTATGAAGCGCTTATGAGTTCAAAGGGCTCGGATAAGATTGACCTCTCCTATGTCAAATATATAATCAGCGGCGGCGACTTCCTCTCCTCCGCATTTGAGCAGAGATTCAACGCCTGGCTTAAGGAAAGAAATGCGAAGGTCACGATAATCCAGGGCTACGGTCTTACCGAATGTCTAGGCCCGACCTGTTTCGCCGCAGGGGAAAAATACAAGCCCGGCAGTATCGGAAAGCCGTTTGAGGGCAACAGTTACTGCATCGTGAATCCCGGCACCGAGGAAAAACTCCCCGCCGGAAAAGACGGTGAAATCTGCATCTGCGGTCCCACGGTCATGATGGGATACAGAAATAACAGCGAAGAAACAGCCGCTGTTCTCCGCCGCCATTCCGACGGAAAAATCTGGCTTCACACCGGAGATATCGGTTACGTTGATGAAGACGGCTTCTATTTTTACAGACTCCGTCTTAAAAGACTCATAATAACCTCGGGTTACAATGTATATCCCCAGAGAATAGAAAAAATAATCGAAAGCCACGAAGCGGTC
>JAFWRV010000240.1 GCA_017519685.1 Clostridia bacterium | reverse complement strand
GCGGGGGAAACGATATTTTCACTTGCTATAAGTTCGAGATTTCTTCTCTGTCTCTGAAGCTCGTTTTGCATCGCAGAGGCAACCTCGGGATCGTATTTTCCGACAAATCCTATTGTGTCAATGTAATCACTGTACATTGTGTCACCAACCTTTCCGTAAAAATATACCATAGTATATATTTCAAGTCAAGAAACAATTTCTTGACGGAGTAAAGATTAAGTAATATAATAATTATATATGTGTTCAGGAGGTATAATTATGTCAGATTTCACAAAAATAATTGCCGACGGAAAAACATCTGTGGGAATAGAATTCGGCTCAACCCGTATCAAAGCGGTCCTGATTGATGAAAACGCCGTTCCTCTCGCAAGCGGCTCGTTTGATTGGGAAAACAGTTATAAAAACGGAATCTGGACTTATTCTCTCGACGAAGTAAAAAACGGCCTTCAGACCGCTTTCGCGAATCTCAGGGCGGATGTTGAAAAAAAGCACGGCGTAAAGCTCACAACCGCGGGCGCGCTCGGCATCAGCGGAATGATGCACGGCTACCTCGCTTTTGATAAAGACGGAAATCAGCTTGCTGAATTCCGCACCTGGAGAAACACGATAACTGCCCAAGCGGCGGAAAAGCTCAGCGCGCTTTTTGATTTCAATGTGCCGCAGCGCTGGAGCATAGCCCATCTTTATCAGGCGATGCTTAACGGCGAGGAGCATGTTTCTTCGGTTGACGCAATTTATACCCTTGCCGCCTATGTGCATTATCTTCTGACAGGCAGGAGAGTTATAGGCATCGGAGAGGCGAGCGGAATGTTCCCGATTGACAGCACGGTCAATAATTACGATGAGGCGATGCTGGATAAATTCAGCGCTCTCGCGAAGGATTATCCGTGGGATATCAGAAAAATTCTGCCGGAGATACTTGTTGCGGGTGACAGAGCCGGAGAGCTGACTCCCGAAGGAGCCCTGCTGCTCGACCCGACCGGCGAATTCAGACCCGGCGTTCCCCTCTGCCCTCCCGAAGGCGATGCGGGAACGGGTATGGTGGCGACAAACGCCGTTGCCGCGAGAACCGGAAATGTTTCGGCGGGAACCTCGATTTTCCTTATGGTTGTTCTTGAGAAAGCGCTTTCAAAACTCCACACCGAAATAGATATGGTCACCACTCCGTCGGGCAAGCCCGTCGCAATGGTCCACTGCAATAACTGCACCGGTGAAATTGACGCCTGGGCGGAGATTTTCACCTCAATGTGCAATGTGCTCGGAGCGGATGTCAGCGTTTACAATGTGCTTGACAAAATGTTTGAGCTCGCTCTGAAATCGGATAAGGACTGCGGAGGACTTGTCGGCTACAATTATCTTTCCGGCGAGGTCATCACGGGACTTGACAGCGGAAAGCCGATGTTCTTCAGAGGTCCTGACAGCAGCTTCACTCTCGAAAACTTCTGCCGCGCCCAGCTTTATTCCGCCGCCGCGACACTTAGTATCGGCAAGGAAATTCTCGATGATGAAAACGTGAAAATAGACAGGATATCCGGACACGGCGGTTATTTCAAGGCGCCGGTCGCGGGTCAGGCGGTTATGGCGGCGGCGCTCAACGCTCCCGTTTCCGTTATGAAAACCGCGGGTGAAGGCGGCCCCTGGGGTCAGGCGATACTCGCGGGATATATGATTAACAAGGCGGACGGCGAAACGCTTGAAGATTATCTTGACAAAAAAATCTTCGGCAGTCAGGAAATCTTTGAGGTTGCTCCCGATGAAGCCGATAAAGCCGGATTCGCCGCGTTTATCGAAAACTACAAAAAAGGACTTGCCGCGGAAAAAGCCGCGGTCAACAGTTAAACCCGGAGGCAATTCAATGAAAACAAACAAGTTATTATCTGTTCTGCTTATATGCCTGATTATTCTGCCGGTCCTTGCGGGATGCACTCCTCCCTCACTGCTGAAACCCGAGGAGTCAACCACAAAAGCGGCGTTTGACGAGGAAAGCTTCAAGGCGGATTTTTACGCAACATCGGTCCCGGAAGAAACCGAGTCAACCGAAGCGGTGACGGAAACCACAGCCGTCCCGACCGAAACAGAAACGCAAACAACCGAGGAAAGCACGACCGTCAAAGAAAAAATCACGGAGCTTACCTCAGCGGTGACAGCCGCCGCCACCACGCTGAAAAATCAGACCAAAAAAATCACAACTACGGCGCTGACCGTTATTGACACGAGAATCGACAAAAAAGAAACAAAGAGCCCATATAAATACGGCGTTGTCAAAATTGACACGGTCAACACCTATTATGACATCTATTCAAACGGCACCGAAAAGCAGACCAAACAGCTCAAATATTCAAGTTACGATTCATCAAAATACAAGGCATCGACCTCTGACCTTCTCGGCGAGGCGAAGTCAAACAAATCCGCTTACTATTCGCAGATAAGCGGTATTGCCGACAAAGTGAACGCTTCGCGTTCGGCAGCGGGGGTCCCGGCTCTTTCCGTCAGCGACGAGCTCAACAACGCCGCCTGCGTAAGAGCCGCCGAAATGGCTTACAGCACAAAAATCGGCTCAAAAAGACCGGACGGCTCAAACTGCTACACGGTTCTGACAGACCTTGATATTGACTACGGCGGCGCGTTTGAAATCACAGGCAAAAACGCGAACGCGGACGCCGCGGCTTCCGCTATGGTTCAGAAAGCGAAGGCAAATCTCAACGAAAAAGAATATACGTCAATCGGTGTCGGCGTCGCTCCGATGCTCGGAAACGACGAAACGGAAAATCCGCAGTTCTATTACTGCATAATCGTAACCGGCCCGAAAAAAGATAAAGAGTAAACGAAAAACAGTTTCGCAGATTTGCGAAACTGTTTTTTAATGAATAATGACTTAATGAATAATGAATAATTGCGGTTGCCGACTCCGTCGGCGATTGTATATCGCCACACTCGTTGCCTGCGAGAATACCGCAACGTAGGGCAAGCATTCATGCTTGCCGCCACAAGGATGTCCGTGAGGACCGTAGGGGCGATTATCAATCGCCAGCAAAAACAAAACCGTACCGACTGTTATCATTCTCCCGACGGAGATACACAAAATTATAACGGGCGAATAATATTCGCCCCTACTCGGGGCCCCAATAATTAGGTTTCGCCACACCCGTCATCTACGGTGCCTTTGCCCCTCGGAAAGCATGGTCATCTCACCGCCTCGCTGTATCGTCCACCGGACGCGCTTCGGCGGTTCGACCCATGATTATGCATTATGCATTGATTTAAGTTGCATACCGTAAAAAAATATGTTAAAATATTTATTGTATTAACTATGGAGGCGGTTTTATGAAAAAAGCAATCTCGGTTTTACTTTCATTTGTTATGCTGCTCGGCGCGGTGGCTGTCGGGGGTATGAGTGTATCGGCAAATATCCAAGTCTATGAGATTTCAAGCTACGCTGAGCTCAAAGAGTTTGCCGTTATCGTCAACGGCAACGACGAGGTTGACCCGAAGATTTACCCGAATCCTTCCGCGTGCGCTACTTTGTTGAATGATATAGACGCGACGGGATATAACGATTGGGTTCCCATCGCGAAAGATGGAGGCAATCCTTTCACCGGCACATTTGACGGCCGCGGCTTCAAAATTGACGGTCTCGGCATTTCAAGAGCAGCCGGCAAAAACAATATCGGCCTTTTCGGCTTCATCGGTGAGGGCGGATCGGTCAGAGATGTAAATCTTACGAGCGCTGATTTTAACAGTTATGATGGTTACTATTATAATGGCAGTAATTTCGGCGGCATCGCTCATGAAAACAAAGGCGCAATTTCGGGTTGTTCTTTTGACGGCACCATTGTCTGCGGCGGGGGTGCCGGCGGCATCGCGTGTGATAACTACGGAACAATTACAGACTGTTACTGCAAGGGCGCTGTCTCCGGTGATAGGCCTGTCGGCGGCATCGCGGGAAATAACCGCGAAGGTACAATAACAAACTGTTACAACATTGCCTCAATAACCGGGGATATTAACGGAAAAGGCAGTAGTTTTGCCGGCGGCATCGCGGGATCCAATGTTAATGGAACAATAACAAATTGTTACAATACAGGCGATGTAACAGGTCATGATTCTGTCGGCGGTATTGCAGGAAGCAACGGCAATAACGGCAAAATTACAGACTGCTATAACACGGGCAGCGTAACAGGCAATTCTAATGTCGGCGGCGTTGCCGGATATATGAGTATATCCAATTCATCACAGAACTGCACACTCACAAACTGCTACAACACGGGAAGCGTCACCCTTTCGGGCGATAATGCTCAATACGCCGGCGGCGTTCTCGGCTATCTTTACGGCGGCACTGTTGAAAACTGCTTTTATGATAATGAAAAGTGTGACTGTGAGAAAGCGGTGAGTAATACTGATGACACATCAAATGTCAAAGGTCTGACCACCGCTCAGATGACCGGCGATAACGCGCTTAATAATATGACCTTCTCATACTCGCAGGGCGAAACCAATCCCTGGCTCACAAAGGCGAATGATGACAACTATTTATATTACCCCCACCTCAAAGGTTTTAATCTTGAAAACGGCGAACAGATTCCCGCGGAATACATTCAGCCCGACAACTGGCCGGCAAAAGAAGCGAGGGAAGTTTATGCAATAAGCAATTACGATGAGCTTAAAGCTTTCGCGGTCATCGTCAACGGCAACGACGAGGTTGACCCGAAGATTGACCCGAATCCTTCCGCGTGCGCGTATCTCACGGCGAATATAGTTGCAAACGCAAACGACTGGGTACCCATTGGTAAGGATTCTGCCTATACCGGCACATTTGACGGCCGCGGTTGCTCAATTAAAGGCCTCAGCATTTCAAAGAAATATGTCGACAATATCGGCTTTTTCGGCTACATCGGCGATGGCGGCGCGGTCATTGATGTAAATCTTACGAATACCGTTTTTTCCAGTTATGCAGGCGGCAGTTATAGAGGCAGAAATTACGGTGGCATCGCTCATGAAAACAAAGGCACGATTTCGGGCTGCTCCTTTGACGGCACCGTTGCCTGCAACGGCGCTGCCGGCGGCATCGCGTGTGATAACTACGGAACAATAAAAGACTGTTACAGCAAGGGCGCTGTCTCCGGAGAACAGCCTGTCGGCGGCATCGCGGGAAGTAATGGCGGAACAATTACAAACTGTTATAACACTGCTTCAATAAACGGAGATATTAAGATAAATAACAGCAGTAACACCGGCGGCATCGCGGGGGGCAATGGCGGAACAATTAAAAATTGCTACAATACAGGCAAAGTAACAGGCACTTCTAATGCCGGCGGTGTTGCAGGAAGCAATATGAACGGCGGCACGGTCACAGACTGCTATAACACCGGCAGCGTAACCGGCAGACAATGTGTCGGCGGCGTTGTGGGATATTTGAGTACAAACAACTCCGCGTGGGTGACCACAGTCAGAAACTGCTTCAACACAGGCGCGGTTACAATTCAGGGTGATAATGCTCAATACTCCGGCGGCGTTCTCGGCTATCTTGGCAGCGCCACTGTTGAAAACTGCTTTTATGACAGCCAAAAATGCGCTCTTGAAAAAGCGTTCGGTAATGCCGATAACACAGACAGTGTCAAAGGCCTGACCACAGCGCAGATGACCGGTGATAACGCGCTTAATAATATGACCTTCTCATACGCGCAGGGCGAAACCAATCCCTGGCTCACAAAGGCGAATGATGACAACTATTTATATTACCCCCACCTCAAAGGTTTTAATCTTGAAAACGGCGAACAGATTTCCGCGGAAAACATTGATCCCGAAAACTGGCCGCCGAAGTTTGAAATAATAATTCCCGAAATGGAGCTTGCCGCGCCCGGCGCTGACTACGGCAAAATGGCGACAGTAACCGCGAATCTCCCCTCAGATGCTGTGTCGTGCGAAGTGACATTTTATCTTGACGGAGATGAAACAGGCAAGAGCGTTTCCGTTTCCGAAGGCAAAGCGGTATGTGAATATACGGGACTTACCATCGGCGAGCATACCGTAAGAGCCGTGTTCTCAGGCGATGGCCGTTATAAAGGTGTAACCGACAGCATCACCTTCAATGTCAATTCCGTTGACTGCGCGCTGACGATTAATTATGTTTACGCAGACGGCACCGAAGCGGCGGAAACCTACGATGGCAGGGTGACGATATTCAATGAATACAGCGTAACCTCGCCCGAAATTACGGGCTACACTCCCGATATAGCGACGGTTGAGGGCACAATGGGTGACGAAGATCTGGACGGCAAGACAGTTACCGTAACATACACCGCAAACGAATATAGCATTACTTATGTTATTGACGGTAATGAAACAGTTGCAACATACAAGTTCGGAGCGGCAGTCGCAAAGCCCGCCGACCCGGTCAAAGACGGATTCAAATTCACGGGCTGGGATAAGGAAATCCCCGAAACAATGCCCGCCGAAAACCTGACAATTACCGCTGAGTTTGAGGAAAATCCGACACCCACGGAACCCACTCCGACAGAACCCACTCCGACAGAGCCTACTCCTACGGAACCCACTCCGACAGAGCCGACTCCGACAGAACCGACTCCCACGGAACCGACTTCGACAGATACCGAACCCGTCCATGAGCACAGTTACAAGGAAGAAGTCACAACGAAGCCGACCTGCACCGAAGACGGAGTAATGACCTACACCTGCGAGTGCGGCGAAACCTACACTCAGGCGATACCCAAGACAGGCCACAAGCCGGGCGCGTGGGAAATTGTTACCCCCGCAACGACTGAGGCGGCAGGCAAAGAGGTCAGAAAGTGCTCCGTCTGCGGAGAAGTAATCGAGGAGCGCGAAATCGCGAAGCTCGAAACCGATACCGCTCTCGCGGACGCAAAGGCGGCGGCAAAGAAAGCGATTGACGACGCCTGCCCCGAAGGAGTATCCGATGAGGTGCTTAAAATAGCGGAAGAAGCGAAGAATAAAATCGACAAGGCGGATTCCGTCAAGAAGGTTGACGAAGAAAAGAATAACGGTCTT
>JAFWRV010000239.1 GCA_017519685.1 Clostridia bacterium | reverse complement strand
TTCTTTCAGAAAGCTGAGCGCCGCTTTGAATTCATCCTCTGACAGATAATCCTCCGTGTAATAAAATCTGTGGCGAAGGCGTTCAAGTTTTTCCTCCGGCGACGGGTTGAATATTTCGTCAATTGTGACGCCGAAAAACAGCGCGATCGACGGGAGCAGGTATATATCCGGCGTTGTAACGCCGGTTTCCCAGCGGGAAACAGCCTGATTCGACACGTTCAGAGCATTTGCAAGTTCTTCCTGCGTTACGCCCTTGTTTGTTCTCATTTGTCTGATTCTTTTTCCGATTTCCATACATAACCCTCTTTCATATTTGTTGCCGGCAGATATATCTTACCATTTTAAGAGCGGTCTTACAATAAACAGATTACGGAATCGGATACAACACAACTGAGAACAGATTCCTTTACAGGGCAGATAAATCCATTGACAGCTTGTGTTGTTTTGGGTTGTAGTCGTTGTTGACAAAGGGATTTTGACTGAAATCATTCTCTCCGGACAATAAAGAATGGGGTTCAAAAAAGGAATGAGGCGCCAGTCAAAGCAGATACCCGTTTGGGTATCCGCTTTGACTTATGTGCAATAAAGTAATCAATATGACACCGTGGTTGCGAAAGCTGCTTACAAACGATAAGGGAACACCGAGGAGTATTATATTAATATAATATTGAACTTATTCTTGACAACATTTCCGATAGAATTTATAATTAAAAAAATGAATGTAGGTGATGGAATTTGAAGCAATATGATGTAATTGTTATCGGAGCCGGCAACGGCGGACTTACTGCTGCCGCAAATTGTGCCAAAGCAGGACTTTCAACTTTACTTCTTGAGCGGCACAATATACCCGGCGGTTCGGCATCTTCTTTTGTCAGAGGAAGATTTGAATTTGAGCCATCTCTTCATGAATTATCAGGCGTCGGAAAAGAGGATGAAGTCGGTTCAGTCAGCAATATGTTTCATAAGCTCGGCGCGAAAATCAACTGGATTACCGAAAATTCCACTTTCCGTCTTGTCGTTCCGGCAAAAGACGGTGATAAAGACGCGTTTATCAATGATGACGGAGTCCTTGTCAGTGTAGATGCGCGCATGCCGGTAGGTTTTGAAAATTTCGCTAAAAAACTTGATGAAATTGTTCCGGGATCTTACGAACCGGCAATGAAAGCTTTCGGCCTTTCCACAAGAATGTATGAAGCTTTTGACGCGCTGGGTGAGGGTGACGATTTTTCCGGAATTTTTAAAGCGTTACCTTATTTTCCCGACCTTATGAGAATGACTACTCATACTCTTAATGAGGGACTTGACGCTCTCGGAATGCCCAAAAAAGCTCAGGATATTTTCTCGACATATTGGAGTTATATGGGTGTACCCGGCGCGCAGTTTGACTTTTTGTATTATCTTACCGTTATGCACAGTTATGTTATGAACGGTGCAGGTATGCCTAAATACCGCAGTCACGAGTTAAGTCTTTCTATTGACAAAGTAATCCGTGATAACGGCGGTGAAATTTGGTATAATTCCGAAGTTACCTCAGTAATAATGAAAGACGGCAAACCCGCCGGTGTTGTAGTTAACGGAGATAAAGAGATTTACGCAAAACAGTTCATCTGCAACGCTTCTCCCGATTTTGTATGGAGCGATCTTATCGGTAAAAAAGATGCTCCCGAAAAGCAGCTCAGAATGTCAAATGCAAGAAAAACCGCTGCTTCACTGACGACGGTATATCTCGGTATGAACAAGACCAAAGAGGAGCTTGGTATCAAAGATTACTCCGTATTTATTGCCAATTCAGCTAATTCCGATGAACAGTTTGCCGGCTCTCAGAATTATGACGGCAATTACTGTATTATAAACTGTCTTAATCATGTTATTCCCGATTGTACGCCTCCCGGAACAAGTATGTTATTCCTTACAACAATAACATTTGATGATGTTATGAAAGACGTCAGGCCGCAGGATTATAAAAAGTACAAAAATAAAGTTGCCAAATTAATGATTGAGCAGTGCGAAAAGGCTTTGAATATAAAGATACAGCCTTACATTGAAGAAATTGAAATAGCTCTGCCTCCGACATTTTCCAGGTATCTTAATACCCCTTACGGTACTCCTTACGGATACCGTCTTGAGATGTGGGACAGCATGATTCCGAGAACAATTCAGTTCGCTCAGGATCAGCCGTATGACAATTTCATTTTCTGCGGCGCTTCTCAGGAACGCGGCGACGGATACGGCTGCGCCTATCACAGCGGTGAAAAAGCAGCAAATATTGTTATTAAATCATTATCTAAGGAGGGAAAATAATATGTCAAGTCCGATTAAATCATTAACAGTCAAAAAGTTTCCCTCGTTGCTTTCAGGCAGGCAAAAAAAGTTTAAGACCGGTTCAACAGAATTGCCTTCGGGTACCGATTCCGCGCGTGAACTTGCAAGAGCGCTGCACCCTGATTTTCAGTATCTGACAGTTGCGGAAGTTATAGAAAGAGCACCTGACTGTAAATCTTTCAGGCTGATTCCGGATTCAAACAGAGGAACCAAAAAACTGGCTTATTTCGCAGCCGGAAAATATCTTACCGTTTTTGAAAATATCAACGGTTTACAGGTTACGAGAGCATATTCGATTTCATCATCACCTAAAGATTCTCTTGACGGTAAATATGAGTTGACAGTTAAAGGCGTTGAAGGGGGAGCGGTATCAAACTATATACTTATTAACTGGACTCCCGGTACCGAGGTAAAGGTTTCAGCTCCCGCGGGAAATTTTGAATATCAGCCTTTACGTGACGCAAAAACAGTTATCGGCCTTGCCGGCGGAAGCGGTATTACTCCTTTTGTTTCCATGGCAAACGCGGTTGCGGACGGTGACGAAGATTTTAATCTTATTCTTATTTACGGAAGCAGAAACGAAGACAGCATTTTATTTAAAGATGAACTTGATAAAATCGCAGCTAAAACAAATAAATTTAAAGTAGTTCATGTACTGAGCGAACCGAATAATTCCGATTCTGATCCGGGATTTGAGAAAGGATTTATCACTTCCGAATTAATCAAAAAATATGCTCCTTTCGATGAACCTTATTCGATATTTATCTGCGGTCCTCAGCAGATGTATAATTATCTTGATAATGAACTTAAATCTCTCGGACTTGAAAAGAAATATATTCGCCGGGAAACATTCGGCGAGGTTCACAATCCGGCATCTTTTTCAGATTATCCGTCGGATGTCCCCGATACGGTTAATGTTACCGTAACGATTTGCGATGAAACAAAGACTGTTTCCGGTTCAACATCAGATACTGTCATGCAGATTCTCGAAAAGCAGGGAATTGCCGTTCCTTCGAGATGCCGCAGCGGTGAGTGCGGATTCTGCCATTCGCATTTGATTTCAGGAAAAGTATATATCCCCGAAAATCTTGATTACAGAAGAATGGCAGATAAGATGTATGACTGCATACATCCGTGCTGCGCTTTTCCTTTGACCGACATTGTCATTAATGTCCCCGCAGCAAAATAATTCTTGCCGGGTGTTCTTCAAAGAGAACACCTGGCATCAGTGTTTTTATAATAGATTTTCAGACTAAATCAACTGTTACATCATACTTTGTCAGCCATGTTCCAACGGCAAAATTTCTTGCTCTTATCATTACTTTATTTGAGTAAGCTTCAATAACATATCCGCAGCCGTTTGGCACATGACCTCCTCTTTGTAAATCAAAATACATATAACTCGGAAGGTTAACCAATGTTATATTATTGCCGCGGTCATTTTTAATATATTCAACGGATGAATATTTAACACCGATGTTGGAATCTTCTGTTTTTTGACCCGCGTGTATATGACCTGAAATTACAAATACATTATCATACTTTTTAATTGTTTCAAGCACACGGTCTGACTGATCGCCGATTCCTCCTTTATCCGGCGGATCGGATTTATCAAGTTCCCAATTGTACGGCAGGCCGTGAGTCTGATTAATCGGCTGATGAATGAATACAAACACAGGAAGCCCGGTTTTGCCGGCTTTTTCCATTTCTTCACTAAACCATTCAAGCTGTTTGTCACTCAGTGTTGCGTTTGTATGATCTTCTTCAGAACCTAAAACAATAAAATAATATCCGTTAACTATATCGGAATAATACATTTCGCTTATATCTCGTCCCGAAATGCTTTTATTATATTTAATAAATGTTGATTTAACACCGTTTTCGGGATCCTGATAATTATCTTCATTCGGACCCCAGGTATCGTGATTTCCCACTACTATAAACGATTTGTCCGCGATATTGTATTTTGACATCGCGTCCGCGAATACATCCCACATTCCGTAATATCCGTGATCTGTAATATCACCGACAAATGCCACCGCGTCAAGTCTGTCTTCGGCGTTTTCCATATCTTCAAGACCGAGCTCAAGCATACCCTGAAAGATTACTTTGAAGTTTTCTCTGAGATGAATATCGGAGATGCTCGCAAAACTCAGTTTACAGTTTTCTTCTGCGCGGGTTATAGGTTCTTGTTTCTTACCTAAAATCAGATTAAACGGCGTGGTTACAGTCATTATAAAAGAAAGAAGAAAACTGACCGCTTTGACAAAAGATTGTAATAACATAATTGCAATTCCTTTCTTTAATTATATTTTTCAAAAAACTCTTTATAATCCGGTAAATATTTCATTATGAATTCAACGGTTTTATTGAGGCATTCTCTGCCTTTTTTAACGATGGTAACAATAGTCCAGGCATGAAACTGAATAATTCCCGTTCCTTCAAATGTATCAAACGGAATATTATTCTGCTTGTATTCTTCCATCATGTCGTATCCTTCAAATCTGAGAAAATCTTTTGCCGCGGTAGTAAAGAAAGTCGGCGGAAAAGCGGGATTAACCTGAGGATAAGTAAGTTTTCCCTCATCGGTTTCAAGAAAGCGTCTTG
>JAFWRV010000238.1 GCA_017519685.1 Clostridia bacterium | reverse complement strand
GGGCAACAGGTAAGGATCCGATTACGTCAGCCAGGCCGCCGCTTTTGCTGTAAGGCAGGCCTTCAGCTGATACTAACAGTATGTTTTTCATGGTTATACCCTGTCTGCGCCGGAGGCAAGAGTGCCTACAAAATCAGTTGTGCTGTCGCCGTTGACTGTCCAGTCAATGACTTCGGCAAGGCCTTCATCACCTGAAATGCCGATAACGCTGATTTTGTATTTGATGTCGGTTGTGCCGGTGTTCTTGAGATAGACATCCTGAACGGTATAGCTGCTGCCGGATTCCCAGAGAACATCTTCAACTGCAGAGCCGTCTTCAGCGACAAAATCAAGTTTTTCGCCGACAAGCGATGCGTCAGCATCATTAACAAGGTCAATTGTAAGATTACCGGACTTAACGGTATTGACCAGTGTTGAAGTGGATGCAGACCACCATGCGAATGTTGTTCCGAGGAGCATAGCCACGCAGAGAGCAAGAGAAATAACACTCGCGGCTATAACGCCTTTGGATGAATTCTTTCTGAGCATAATAATCTCTCCTTTTTAATATTACAGGCCTGTCTGACCTGATCACTGATGAGTTTAAGCTTCGGCGTATGTCGCGCCGTCTGTGGTCTGCTTAGCGTAAACCGTGAGGGTTATACCTTGCGCGGATTCGCCCATCATAGTAACGGGAGTTTCGGCGGACAGTGTTCCGATAAGCTCAACTTTAACATTGGCTGCGCCTGCAGCAAGTGTCTGCTCGAAGTTTGCGATTTCGGTTTCGACACCGTTAACTTTGACTGTCCATGACATATACTCATTAAGAGCCGCCTGACCATCAAGACCGTTAACGACAATTTTATATACGAAATCAAGATCGCCGTTATTTTTGATATAGATGGGCTGAAGCTTATATGTTTCGCCGGGCTGCCAAAGAATGTTGCCGAGCAGTTCGCCTTCATCATCGACAAAACCAAGCGTTTCTCCTACAAGAGAATTGCCCGAACCATCAACAAGCGCAACATCAAGAGTACCTGCCTGAATTATGTTTATACCTGTTGAGGAATTGTCATTGAACATGGCAAAGGTGGTTCCGATAAGCGCGGCTGCCGAAACGGCAAGAACAAGGATACCGGAAACAATCGACCTTTTGAAATTCTTTTTATCCATATTATTAATCCTCCTTTCCCGAATATTATATACTGAACACCTTTGTGTTTTGGTGCAATATCAAAAATTATTTCTCATCATTGCCGGCGGTATTGTCATCGCCGGATGTCTCGCCGTCCGGTTTGCCCGCTCCGGAAGAACCGCCCAGCTGAGCTCTGAGCGTTTCAAGCTCCGCAAGCATTTCTTCGGTGCGTTTCTTTTCGGCGGCAAGTTCATCTCTCTGCGCCTGAAGCTCGTCCGCCTGCTCTTTGCGGTAGCCTTTTAACGCTCTGATTATATTGACACCCTGAATCGCGATGAACAGAAGGAACGGAATCAGGATGCAGCATACATATCCCGGGACTGTTTTTATGAAATTGAAAAATCTGCCGACTTTGGGAATTCTGAAAAGATATTTACCTTCAACGCTGAAGTAGTCAACAACTGTCAGGTCATCGGTTCCCGAGGAGGTGCCGTAAGTGACAAAACCGGGTTCTCCTTCGGCTGTTTCAGCCAAACGGCGTATTTTATGAGTGATTGTTTCTCCGAAACTTGAACTGTCTCTTGAGGTGAAGGTGATTATATCGCCTGCTTTAAGAGTTGAAGGGTCAACCTCTTTTATAACAACGACATCACCCGCTTCAAAATCCGTCGCTTTCATTGAATCGGAAAGAACAACAAATGCCTTGTATCCGGCAATACTGCGGTCGTTTCTGTTGAAGACGGAAACGGATATGAAAGTGAACAGCATCATCGCTACCGCAAATATCAGTATTATCCAGGTAATGACAGACCTGACAACTCCGGTGTGTTTTTTCATAACATATTACCTCAAAATAATAATCGCAACTCAGCCGCCGTAACGGCAGCGTATCACATTACGTTAAACTCAAGAGATATTTTTACAATTAATAATTATATCATTTATAAAGTAAATGTCAATAATTATAATTAGAAAATATAATTTCTAAATATTAATAATTAATATATAAAATAAAAGCGGACACTCTCCCTTGGACGGATGTCCGTTTTTTCTGCTCACGGCTGTTCGGATAAGGCAAAAGGAAACTGCCCCGGTTTCCCGGGGCAGTGTTTGTTAATTCGGGTTTATACTATTCTGCGTCCTTCAACCTGATCGATGACACCCTGTCTCTGGTTGACAAGTTTAAGGAGGTTTGTGTCATTACTCGCGAATCTTCCGTTCTGGTCAAGATCCGCCGCTTTGACAAGATAAGGTGTGTAATCAGCATGTCTGGTATCGGACCAGTGGGTCTGTCTCTGACTCTCAAGATTCATTACTGTTGCGTCGTTAGCTGCGAGCGCTGAGTTTCCGTCCAGATCGCCGTAGATTACAATGTAGAACTGCTCGACAAAGTTATTTTCAGCGTCAAAGACTTTGATTACAACGCCTGTGCCGATTGTAGTATTAGCAGCGGTTATTTCATTTCCGCTTCTGTCATACGCTTTGTAATATCCTCCGCCGGTCACTTCGAAATAAGTGTCGAGCGCCGACCTTCTGGCCCTTTGCGGTATGCCGGTGATGAACCAGGTGTCAAAACCTTTGGCATCCTGTACTCCGCTGTTTATAGCTTCATAACCGTAACTGTCTGTGAACGGTGCTCTGACCTCTGTTACTGTACGCGGGGTCTGAGTGAATGTATGATAAGTTTCAACTATACCATTACGCTCAACAACTGTATCGGTGTCGGTCTTCGGAACAAGCTTGACTATTGCCGCGTTCTCGG
>JAFWRV010000237.1 GCA_017519685.1 Clostridia bacterium | reverse complement strand
GGTGGCCAATCTCTCACAAATCCTTGAAATCGCCGCTTCAAAGTGATACACTTGTTACAGTTAGAATAACACAAAATCAATTGCTTTTCAAGGTGATTTTATGAGCAAGGGAATCATACTGAATAAAGAACGGAATGCTATTCTCACTCCGTTTCTTACATCAAACGCCGGCGAGGTTACCTTTCTTTTGCTGCCGGGCGGTTCTTACAGCACCTGTGATATTTCAGAGGTTGAGCCGGCGGCAAAGCTTTTCAATTCAAAAGGATATAACTGTTTTGCGCTGCAGTATTCAGTGGGCAAACATTATAAATGGCCTTATCCTCTTGAAGACTATGAAACAGCCATACAGTATCTTTACGATCACAGCGGCGATTACGGCATTACCCCTACTTTGATAGTCGTAATCGGTTTTTCAGCAGGCGGACATCTGGCGGCGATGGCGGCATCGGATGAAAGATATAAGCCATACGCCGCCGCCGTCCTTTACGGAGCTACAAACGCATCCACCATTGATTACAACGCACCGGGCGCTCCCGACGCCAACGATGCCGTCAACGAAAATACCTGTCCCTGTTTTATAGCTTCGTCAAGAAACGACTGGATTGTCCCCGTAAACAACACCATGAATTTTATGGCTGCGCTGAACAAATATGATATTGATTATGAGGCGCATATTTACGGCTACTCTATGCACGGTTTTAATATCGGCGCGGATTTCGGCGCAAAACCGCCGCTTTTCAATACCCATTGCGGCAACTGGGTAAATGATTTTCTCGCCTGGCTCGGTGAACTTACAAGCGGACAGTATGTTTCAATTCGTGAAAGGTGCGAATACAACGACGCACATTCCGAATCACTTTCGTCAATGAATTCCAATAAAGTGATTTTTGACAGTCCCGAAGCTGCGTCTTTAATAAAGAAACGGTTTCCCATACAATACGCGCTTTACCTGGCAACCAGAAAGAAGGTCGGCAGTTTTACAGACGGAGTTTCTTTTAAAAATGTTTTGCAACTGCTGAAAGCCAAAGAGGAAACAATTGAAAAAATTAACAAAGCACTTTCAGAAATAAAGAACGGAGCGGTAAAATGAAAGAAAAAGAAAAAAAGCCGATTCTTGACAAAAGCACCTGGCTGACAACAACAAAACAGCGAAGCAGATACTATATAAGCGATCTCGGCAGAACATGCGAGGGCGCGTTGATTACAACTTTTATGACGATGTTTCTGCTGATGCAGGGCATAAACCCCGCAAAAACGGCAGGCATAATGCTTGCGGTCAAGATTGTCGATTCGTTTGATGATATCATTTTCGGCTTTCTGATTGACCGCCTGAAGCTGACAAATCTCAGCAAGCTGAAAAGGATTATCGGCGAAGGCAAATATCTGCCCTGGTATCGACTGACCTTCTGGATGTTCCCAATTTTCACAATCTGCTTTTTTATGATGCCGATGCAACTGACGGAAGGTTTCAAACTTGTATGGTTTGCGGTATTTTATCTGCTCTATGATTTAACATATACGCTCGTTGAAGTGCCGATGAATTCTCTTTCGGTTTCAATCACCGACAATCTTGAAGAACGCAATACAATTATTCAGAACAGACAGATTCTCAATAACAATGTTATTATCTTTATAGGTTTGATTTTTTACAGCCTTGTCAGTGAGATGGTCGGCCTTCCGATAAAATGGGTGGTTGTCGGCTCCTCTGTGATTTTCTTCATCATGATGCTGTTTGTTGTAAACGGTGTAAAAGAATACAATACCGAGCTCAAAAACGCCGATGAGGACGATATCGGACATTATACATTAAAAGATATGTTTGACTGTGTTCGCACAAACAAGTATATTTTTGTTCTGCTTCTGAGCAGTATCGTTACTTCCTGCCTTGCGACAGGCGCAAATCTGGCAAATTTTGTCGCTTATTATCATTTCGGCAACTCAATGATTTTTGTTATACCTATTGCCATAGCCGCCGTTCCGGGGCTTATTGCCCAACTTTCAACCGCTAAGCTGACAAAAAAATTCGGCAAAGTGAGAGTCGTTCTTGTTGCCGGCCTTCTCGCCGGCGTTCCGCTGATGATGATTTATTTTGTCGGGCCCGGCAGAGATCTGCCCCATCTGATTCCGCTCTGTTCCCTGCTTGTCATACAGGCGCTTCCCGGCAATGTTTCTAATATTGCAAAAAGTTTCCTTATTCCCGATACGATTGAATATACAAGGTATAAAACCGGAAAAGACTGCTCCGGAATCTTCTTTTCGCTGAATTCATTTGTTACCAAGCTGACACAAAGCATCGCTTCTTCTTTAGGGCTTTTTATGCTCGGTATGTCCGGATGGACCAATATTGAAGCCACCGATTTCAAGGATATTGCCGCGCAGGGAGTTCAGCAGCCGCAGTCAGCGCTTGATATGCTCTGGATGGTATATGCTCTTATTCCGGCAATCGGCGCGATTCTCGGTGTCTGCGTGATGTTCCTTTACAGAATCAAGGATAAAGATGTTGAACTTATGGCAAAATGCAACGCGGGTGAAATCTCCCGTGAAGAATGCGAGGCACAATTATCAAGAAAATATTGAGGTGAAACTATGCTTTCTCCCAAATTGCAGGCAGCAAAGGAAATACTGAAACGGCAAAGAGCCGAATATGCCGCCCGTCCCGTGAAAGGAAAGAGAGAGATTATTGACGGCGTAAACTGCATAATACATTGTCCCGAATGTGATACAAAAGATCTGCCCGTGTTTTTTGAACTCCACGGCGGCGCATGGGTCGCAGGCGACGCGGCACTTGTGGATTCCCTTTGCGAAACGGTTAGCCAAAACGCTCCCTGTGTTTCGGTCAATATCAATTATACCAAACTCGATGAACAGCCGTTTCCGTATCCGATGGAAGAGGCGCTCAAGGTTATAGAGTATTTCAAAAACAACGCGCGGAAATACGGAGTGAATCCTGACAGATTCGTTTTATGCGGCCAGAGCGCCGGAGCGCATATTGCAGCCGGCGCGGCAATCCTTGCAAAAGAAAAAGGAATGAAACTTGCAGGGCAGATTCTTGTCTATCCTTTCCTTGACTGCACGGGCACTTTACCGAATCCGATTGCCGAAAATGAAAAGGACAAATCCGTGCTTAAAGAAATACACAATATGTTTTTCGGCTCTCTTGATGTATCTGCTCCTTATCTTTCTCCCGCAGTTGCGCCGGAGAAAGAATTGGAAGGAATTGCGGATACGGATATTATTGTTTGCGGCATTGATCCGCTCAGAGAACACGGAACAGCTTATTATGAAAAGCTGAAATCAGCAGGAATTCCTGTCAGATTAAAGGATTATCCCGACGCCCTGCACGGCTTTCTCGAAGTCAACAGAGAGGATTTTGACAGTGACAACGAAGCGAAAAACGATCGGCAGGCGGTTTTTGCGCGTGACTGCGAACAGTATATTATTGATATAATGAGGAATGTATGAGCGTTAAAAATATAGAATGCGCAATACAGAAATATATTGAGAATAAAGATATTCCCTGCGGTATTCTGCAGGTCCGCAAAGACGGCGAAACCGTATATCTCAACAAATGGGGATATTCGGATATATCCGCAAAAAAAGGCATTGAATTCAGCGATGTTTTCAGAATGATGTCAATGACAAAGCCTGTTACCGCTGTTGCTGTTATGAAGCTTGTCGAACAGGAAAAAATTGAGCTTGATGACGCGGTTTCAAAATACATTTCGTCCTTTGCGGATATGCGGGTTGTTGACGATAAAAGATTTGTTTTCAGGGAGAAGATGAATCCCGTAACAACAGCGGGTAAGCTGCTGCTTTTCAATCATATCAAGCCGAAAACGGTCCGCGCCGAAAGACAAATTACAATCCGTGATCTGCTTTCGCACACATCCGGCCTTGAACAGGGTGTCTGGGGTTATATGTCAATGCTGCGAAGCAAAGACATAAGAACTTCACCCGAAGCCGTTGCTGAAAAATACAGCAGATACTGCCTTGACTGGCAGCCGGGCTCGCAGACAAGCTATTCCGCCCTTGCGGGCTTTGATGTTCTTGTAAGAATAATTGAAGTGGTTTCCGGTATGTCTGCCACAGAATTTTTTGAAGAAGAAATATTCGGGCCTCTTGATATGAAGGATTCCTCTTTTTCGCCCGATCATTATGACGGAAAGCTTGTCCGCCTTTATAAGCACACAAAAAACGGGCTGAAAGATGTAACCGGAACAAAAGCGGATGTGAACGGTGCAGTGAAATGTTCGAACGGCTATGTTTGCGGTTCGGGCGGGCTTTATTCCACGCTTGCCGATTACGGTAATTTCATTCGGATACTTGCGGATAACGGCAGATTCAAAGGCGCACAGTTTATGAAAAGCGAGACGGTTGAGCTGATAAGAACGGAAGCTCCCGCGATACACCTTGAGCCCGAGCCCGGTATGGTCTGGGGCCTGGGCGTCAGAATCCGTCAGGACGGAGTAAAAGGCAGTTTCAACGCAACACCGGGCACATACGGATGGAGCGGAGCTTTCGGAACGCACTTTTTCATCAGCCCCGAGGATAAACTTGATGCAATCTGGCTGACAAATCTCAGCAACGCAGGCGGTTCCGGTTCTCCTGTAAGCAGAAAAATCGAAACTCTCATATTCGACACATTTAAAGAGGAATAATATGGAACTTTATCATCTTCGCACAAACCATCTTAAATCTCCGGTTATTGACAGCGCTCCCGAATTCTCCTGGAGAATAAAAAGCGACAGCGGCAATGTTATACAGACCGCATACAGAATAACCGTATCCGATGACAAAGGAGTTGTCCGGGACAGCGGAAGAATTGAATCGGACAAACAAGGGTTTATACAGTATGAAGGTTCGCTGAAATCAAAAACCGTTTATCATTGGACGGTTACCGTTTGGGACAATCAGGGCAATGAAGCGAGCGCAAGCGATGTTTTTGAAACTGCTTTTCTTGACAAGTCGGAATGGAAAGCGGCGTGGGTTGAAAGCACCGTGCCGAGAAACGAAGCAAAGCTTTTCACCTACGGTATCGAAAACCCCGTTGTTCTCTTTGAACGCGGCTTTACGCTGAGCGACAAGGTAAAGAAGGCGCGACTGTATGCAACAGCATACGGTTGTTACAGACCGCTCATTAACGGAAAAAGAATTGACGGCCGCGAATTTGCCCCGGAATTTACGCCATACGGAAAGATTCTTAACTATCAGACTTATGATATTGCGGGATTGCTGACGGCAGGAGATAATCAGATTGAGTTTTATGTCGGCGACGGCTGGTTTTTCTGCCCTCAGACAGAGGTTGAAACTCCCGAAAAACATAATGCGCAGGCCGTTCTTTATCAGATTGAAGTTGAATATGAAAATGGCGAAAAAGATATTGTTTTATCAGACGGAACCGAAACGGTCAGGGCAACAAATATTCTGTTTTCCGATTTGTTTATGGGTGAGAAAACAGACAGGACAATACCTTTCGGAGAAAAACAGCCTGTTGAAATAAAGAACTATGATTTATCGGTTCTCCGCGCTCAGCCTGTGCCGCCGGTTGTTCCTGTTGAACTGATAGCGGCGAAAGAAGTCTTTGTTTCACCGAAAGGAGAAACAATCGTTGATTTCGGTCAGGTGATTGCCGGCAGAGCGAGAATTGAAATAAACGCACCTGCGGGAACGGAAATCTCTTTTGAATATACCGAGGCGCTCGATAAAGAGAACAATTATTTTGCAACCATGTCTCTGCGTCAGTGCGACACGGTGATTTCGGACGGCAATCCGTTTTTGCACGAAGCAATGTTTACCTTTCACGGCTTCCGCTATATCCGCGTGACGGGTATTGAAAATGTCAGGAAGGAAGATTTTACGGCCGTTCTGCTCTCAACGGAAAAAGAAAACGCAGGTGAGTTTACCTGCGATGACGAGAGATTCAACCGTCTGTATAAGAATATCCGTTATTCACAGCGCAACAATATGCTCTCCATTCCGACCGACTGTCCGACGCGTGAAAAAGCGGGCTGGACGGGCGATATTCTGATTTATGCCGAAACCGCAATGCTCAACGAAGAGATGACACCGTTCCTTTCAAGCTGGCTTTCCGGTGCGGCTGCCGATCAGCGGAACAGCGGAGCAATCCCTCTCGTTTCTCCTTTGACAAAGCTTTATAATATGGTCGCAATGCAGCGTATGGGTGAGTTCGGCGATACCGAAATAACGGGAATCGCCGGCTGGAGCGACGCAATCATCTGGGTCCCTTATACTATGTATTGCGTCACAGGCAACAAAAAGATATTGAGGGAATGTTTCCCGGCAATGAAAAAATGGTGTGAATATATCATTCGCACTGCTGATAAAAAACGCGGTTCGGATCTTCCGGAAGAAATTGACAGATACTTATGGAACACAGGGTTTCACTTCGGTGAATGGCTTGTGCCCGGCAGACCTCAGGAAGGCTTTGAGGTCTGTAAGGAGAGCGCCTGCTATGTCGCTCCGTTTTTCGGTTATTACTCAATAAAACTGATGTCTGACATTTGCCGCATTTTAGGTAAAGACGGCACACATTATAAAGAGCTCTGCGAAAAAATGAAACAGGCAATTATCAAAGGCATTATTGAAAAATCCGCTCTGCCCGATTATCTTATGGGCGCGTATGTTCTCGCTTTTGCGTTTGATCTTGTTCCCGAAGAATATGCGGCAGACTATAAAAACCGTCTTGTAAACCTTATTGAAAAAAACGGCAGAACACTCGGAACCGGTTTTCTTGCGACTCCGTTTTTACTGACCGTTCTGAACAAACTCGGAAGGCACGATCTCGCAAAGGATATTATTTTCAATGAAAAACAGCCTTCATGGCTGTGTGAAATCAGACATGGCGCAACCGCAATCTGGGAAAGTTGGATGGCGATGGACGAAGAAGGCAACCCGTCAAAAGTCAGTTTTGACCACTACGCTTTCGGCTGTGTTGACAGCTATATTTTTCATACCGTCTGCGGAATATCCGGCGATGCGGGTTACAGGAACATTACCATTGCTCCGCTGAAGGATTCGGGCTTTGATTCTTTCCGCCGCAGTTTTATCTGCGAAGCCGGCGAAATCATCGTTGACCGTAAAGGTGAAAACCTCTCCGTTACAATTCCCTGCAACACAAAGGCAACCGTAATCTGGAACGGAAAAACGACAGAAATCGGCAGCGGTTCTTATAATTTTGAATGAGGTGAAACATATGAAAAAGTGTATTTGTCTGATGATTGCAGGCTTTGTTTTTCTCATTACTCTTGTGTCCTGCGGTCAAAAGCCCGAAACTGAGCCCTCAACAACCGAAACGCAGGTAAGCGAAACACAGCAGATTATTGAAAGCACATCCGAAAATAATACGGAAGAAAAATCCGAACCGGCTACTACCGAAACAGTTCCGGAGGAATCCGAAACTCAGGCAGAGATCGCGGATCCTTATGAGGTTTTCAACAAAGCGGTTTCGTTAAGCGCGGCAAAATCACTGACGTATGACAGGACCGCCGGCTCCGCTGTTTTTACTCCCGATGTTCTCAATTCATTTTTTGAGGATTCCGATATTCAGAAGCAGACCGCAAAGGGAGTGTCAGGCACGCCCGCGCTTGCGGAAATCTCAAAATCGGATTGTTCGGGTGAAAAAATCACCGACAACGGCGATACCGTAACCGTAGTTTTCAATCTGAAATCAGCAAAGATTCCCGCCGCCTCAAAGCCTGCGCAGAAAGGATATCTGTTCTTTATGGATTCGGATGAGGTGTTGAAATCCGTTCATATTGTCAATCCGGACCTCGTTTATGAAAAAAACGGTGAAATCACGCTGTCGGGCGGCGAGATAACCGCGGTGATTGACAAAGAAACGGGTAAATTCAGGTCTTTGACGATAAAGCTTCACGAATCATATTATGATGAGGTTTCGAAAAGCTTTATTGATGCCAAGTTCAATTCCGCGCCCGCTTTGGTTAAAAACGCCGTCTCCAAATATGTCAAGGACGGCATTTACAGCACATTTGATTATGATATAGTTGCGAATTATCAGTTCTGAGTTGAGGTGCCTAAGTTATGATTAAAAAATAATATCGGTTACTCTGATTGTGTTAACAATCACTTCCTGTTTGAGTGTAATTGCCAATGCCGACTTTGAAGCAAGAAACGGCAAATATATAACACCCGGTCTGGCGCATAATCTCTCATATATCGATTCCGAAGAGTCGTCTGAATACGATGCACTCGGCGTTAAAAGCGGGAATTCAGTTATTTGTTTTGATTATTCCAATATAAAAAAATACGGATATTATCCAAAATCATAATAATTAATGGAGTGGTGTTTTATGCAGATTCTTCAAATTATTCAATCAATTTTGCTGTCTTTAGTAACTGTTATCACATCGCTTTTCAGTTCTCAATCCGTTCCTTTTACATACCAGTTAACAACAAAAACCGGAGGAGAACTAGAGGCAAATTATTTAAAAAACGGAGAATATCAAACATCATACAATGAGATTTCTTCTCTACAAGGATTCGGAAAATATATTATCAGTTATCCGAAAGAGCTTGAAAGCAGCAATCGTATTTACCCTGTAGTTGTTTTTGTAAACGGAACCGGAGTTAAGGCGTCAAAATACCGCAGACTGTTTGAACATATGGCATCATGGGGCTTTATTGCCATTGGAACAGAGGAAGAATATGACTGGAACGGATTTGCAAGCGAAATGTGTATTCGCCTGCTTAAAGAATTGAACAGCAGTGAAACATTAAATGATAAGCCCTGTGTTTTTTATCAAAAGGTAGATCTTGATAATGTCGGAATAACCGGTCACAGTCAGGGTGGAGTCGGTGTGTTCAACGCCGTTACAAAACAGGAAAATAAAGATATCTATAAGGCTGCAGTTGCCATTTCACCTACAAACAAGGAATTGGCTGCAAATCTTCTCTGGGACTATGATGCATCTCTGATTAAAACACCGATTTTTCTGCTTTCCGGAGAAGGCGGAGGTGATGACTGGGTCGTTACGGGAGAACAGCTTTCAGACATTTATAATGATATTAAAACAAAGAAAATAATGGCGCGAAAAATAAATACCGCTCACGGCGAAATGCTTTATTCCGCCGACGGCTATGTAACCGCGTGGTTTATGTGGAAATTGCAAGGTGATGAAGAAGCGGCAAAAGCGTTTACCGGTGAGCATCCCGAGATTATTTCCAATTCTCTTTATCAGGATGTAAATATCAGTTTTTAACAGGTGGAAAATATGTATCATTCATTTCGTCCCGGAGAACTTTGGCTCGACACCGAAGGCAAACCGATTCAGGCGCACGGCGGCTCGATTATGAATCTTTACGGCACATATTACTGGTATGGCGAAAACAAAGAAAAAACAACCGGCGAAACGCCTGTATGGCACTGGGGCGTGCGCTGTTACTCTTCAACCGATTTATATAACTGGGAAGACAGAGGCATTATCATTCCGCCCGAACCGGAGAATCCGGAATCGACATTGCATTCTTATTCGAAAATGGACAGGCCTCATATCCTGTTCAATAAAAAAACGGGTAAATATGTCTGCTGGCTGAAAATCATGGATGACGCAAACAAAACCCAGTCTATGACAATTCTGACATCCGATTGCATTCTCGGTCCATACAAAAAAATCAAAGAACGGTTTCAGCCGCTCGGCATGAATTCAGGAGATTTTGACTTGGCAACGGATGAGATCGGCAAGGCTTATATTTATTTTGAAAAAGTCCACAGTGAATTAATCTGCGCCGAGCTGAGTGATGATTATACCGATGTTACGGGAAGATACTCAGTCCATTTTCCTCATCCGTTTCCGCCTTATGTCCGTGAAGCGCCCGCTCATTTTTCACGGAACGGGAAACACTATTTAATCACATCGGGCACAACGGCGTATTTACCGAATCCTTCGGAAGTTGCCGTTGCCGATAAAATAAACGGGTCGTTTACTGTTCTCGGCAATCCGCACTCGGACGATGAAACGGACACTTCTTTTCACTCACAGATTTCTTGTATATTCAAAGTTCAGGAAAAAGAAGATTTATATATTGCAATGGCTGACCGCTGGCTGCCTGAATATATGAATCTGGATTATAACGAGTATAAAAAAGTGTTTGAAAAACATTTCAATCCGGATTTCCGGGGAGAAATCAATATGGATTCCATACCGAAACCAAAACCCGGCAATGTCGGTGAAAATACATCAGTCGCCCGATACGTTTGGCTGCCTGTTTCATTTGAAAACGACTGCCCCCGGATTCATTGGGCGGACGAGTGGAAAATATAAAAAAAAGAATATATTGATAAGGAGGAAAACAAAATGAAATCGAAAAATCTTCTCAGCATTATACTCTCGGTAATATTTATTTTAAGTGTGGCATCTGTTTTTGCTTATGCAAACACTTACGAGGGTGAAATAACCGAGAACAAAGTCAATCACTATGATCTCGCAGCAGGAGATATATTCAAATGCACCTTTTCCGGCAAAGGAAAATACGGCATCATTACCATCGGCAGCGCAAAGCCCAAAGTAGTCATTTCGGATAAAAACGGTCAGTCAAAAGAGTTGAAAACAAGCTCCGACGGCAATATACTCGATTCCTATGAGTTCGGCGTTCTCGGGCTGCTTTCATCAACCTATACCATTAATATTTCCGCAAAAGACGGAAAGGCTTGCTCTTTTGACCTTTATTTCTTCAACATCGACAAGACCACATGCGGCTTCATCAGCCAGCCCTCGGCAAACAGGGTTTATGTGGAGGATATTGACTTCACCGTTGATGACCTTACCGATGTCAACAAAGTAAAATTTGATTTCACGGGAGCAAATTTCATTTTCAGGGATTCAGACGGCACAACCATAGTTGAATTCAAAGACGCCTCTGTCAAG
>JAFWRV010000236.1 GCA_017519685.1 Clostridia bacterium | reverse complement strand
GAGATACCCGATGAAATCTTCGGTAAAGATTATTGCTTCACTTTACGTACAGCCGCGGAAATGGTTGTGAAAGTCAACGGAAAATATGTCGGAGGTATCGATCCCAACCGTGACAGAATCCGTCTTTCCGATTATGTCAGAGATAAAAACATACATATTGAAATAACCGGCTACAACCGCTCAAAGCCCGATGATGAGAGAAATCCGGAAAACCTTGCCATCAGAGGATGCAGGCAGATTTTTGAGGGCGGATATATTTCCGTATTGAACGAAAAAGTTCAGTCTCTTGTTTATGATATTGAGCTTCTCACCGATGTTTCATCCTGCGGACTGTTCAACGAGGATTTTTCCGCGCTGATTACCGCTGAGCTTGACAGGGCTCTCAATCTTATTGATTTTGACTGTATAACCGATGAAGCGGTACAGGCGGCGTCGGATTATATTGACGCGCATATTTACTCGAATAAATTGTATAAGGGCAGCGGCTTTGTGGAGCTTGTAGCCCATTCGCATCTTGACATAGCATATTACTGGAGAAGAATTCACTCGATTCAGAAAAATTTCCGCACCGTTCTTATCCAGCTGAGATTAATGGATAAATACCCGGATTTCAGATACGCTCATACTCAGGCATATACTTATGAAACGCTTGAAAAATATTATCCCGATGTTTTTGAGGAGCTGAAGCAAAGAATCGCCGAGGGCAGATTTGAGCCGGTCGGTGCAATGTATATCGAGCCTGACTGCAATATTCCTTCGGCGGAATCACTGATAAGACAGAATCTCTACGGTCAGATGTATTTCCGTGAAAAATTCGGAATTACCGTTGATAACGCCTGGCTTCCCGATGTTTTCGGAAACAGCTGGATTCTGCCTCAGATTCTGAAAAAATGCGGCGTGAATTATTTTGTTTCAAACAAGATGTCAACCTGGAACGATACCAACCGTTTTCCGCACAATAATTTTATCTGGCGCGGAATTGACGGCAGCGAAGTTTACGCCTGCGTACCGCCGACTCATTTTATATCCTGGAATATGCCGTCGCAGATTCAGGGAAACTGGGATGCGTTTCAGGATAAGGATACGGGCAGTCACACCCTTCAGATGTTCGGCTACGGCGACGGCGGGAGCGGCGCCACAGAAGAAATGATAGAGCTTATGCACCGTTTCGGCAAACTTTCCGTAATGCCCGAAACAAAGATGACAGGCGGCAGGGATTTCCTGCATGATAATTTTGACGGCAATGAAAAGCTTTCGGTCTGGGACGGGGAACTGTATCTTGAAATGCACCGCGGAACCTTCACCACCAAGGCAAAGCTCAAGGATTATAACCGCCGCAGTGAATTCGGACTCCGCGACGCTGAAATAATCAGCGTTCTGGGAATGAAACGGGGAAAGCCCTATCCTGCCAAAAAAATCAGGGAAAGTTATAAGAAACTGATGATAAATCAGTTTCACGATATTCTGCCCGGCTCGCACATTATGCCTGTTTACCGTGACGCGGCGGCCGATTTTGAGGAGATTTCGGAAAACATCCGTGAAATAACGGGAAACAGCGGTGAATATTTCAATACGCTGAATTTTAAAAGACAGAGTTTTACGTTTATTCCCGATGAAAACGGCAGCATTGTCAGAAAAGGCGTAAAAGGCAGATTCGTTTATCCGTCGGCAGGCGCCCTGCAAAAAGCGGTGATTGACACGGAGACGGCTTCCGGCTGGTTTTCCGCGGATAAGCTTTCGATTGAAACGCCTTATTATTCTGCGGAGTTTGCCTCTGACGGCAGTATAGTTTCACTGCGCGGAAAAGACGGCAGGGAATGGGTAAACGGCGAATTCAACAGACTTCATATTTTCCATGACAAACCCGGAAATTACGACGCGTGGGATATTCTCCCGAATTATAAGGACAAGCAAGATGAAATCACGGTTGAACGGCCTCTTGAGTTTTACGGCGCAGATGATGAATGCGTCAGCTTTTCCTGCGTTCTGACTTTCGGTAAAAGCAGATGGACGAGAATAATCAGACTGTTCCGCCGCTCGGCAGGAATTGAGGTTGAAAACATTGTTGACTGGAATGAAAAGCACCGTCTCGCCAAAGTAAGCTTTGACTGCAATATTCTTTCAAGAGAACTTGTATGCGACACATCCGCCGGATTTATCCGCCGTGAAACGCACAGGAATACCTCCTGGCAGCAGGCGAGATTTGAAACCTGCATGCACAAATGGTGCGACATCAGCGAAACAGGCGGCGGCATTGCCTTTATCAATGAAAACAAATACGGTGTAAGCGCCGAGAAAAACAATGTTTCATTATCTCTTCTGCGCGCCACCATCAGACCGGACCCGGAAAGCGATATAGGCAGACACGATTTCTGCTATATGATTTATCCTCATAAATCGGATTTCGTTTCCGCAGGCATCAATAATCTCGCTTTTGAGTATAATGTTCCGCTTGTCAGAGCGGATGCGGATTATGACGGTCCCGGTTTTGCTCCTCTGTTCCTTCAGTCGATGAAACCGTCCGAAGACGGAAAGATGATTGTTTACCGTCTCAGTGAGCAGAACGGGGAGAGGGGAATAATCAGAACAGGCAGAAAATACAAGGTTCTCAATATGCTTGAGGACATAACCGGAGAAACTGAAGATATAGAGTATTCTCCGTTTGAAATAATAACAATAGGTGAAGAAATATGACTGAATTTGAATACTGGTGTTCTCTTGACAGCAATACCCGGGCGGAGCTTTTATCACTTACCGACAAGGCGGAAATCGAAGACAGATTTTACAAGAAACTTGAATTCGGAACCGGCGGTATGAGAGGAATAATGGGCGCGGGTCCCAACCGAATGAACGTTTATACCGTCTCGAAAGCCACCAAAGG
>JAFWRV010000235.1 GCA_017519685.1 Clostridia bacterium | reverse complement strand
TTTTTTTGTATTGACTTTTTTTATTTCAATAAGTAATATATGATTGGTATATTTTATTTAATTCTCTTTATAAATCCGCTTCAATACGGATGAAAGGTCACAAACAGATGGAATTTATCGTGGAAATCGCGCGGTACGCCCTGCCCGTTACGGCGGTCATTATTCTCGCTCTGTGCTCGGTTGCGCTGCTGAGAAGAAAACCGCAGTCGCTCGGAAAAGTGCAGATTGTCAACACGCACACGGGAGATGTTTTTCCGCTGACCGGCAGAGAAACCTCACTCGGCAGGCATAAAAACTGCGACATAATACTGAACTACCCTTCTGTTTCAAGGCAGCACGCGGTAATAGTCTGCGCCAGAGACGGATGGTACATAAAAGAAATCGGTAAGGGCTCCCCGGTGATAATAAACGGCAGACAGGCGGAAAAGACCGCTCTGCTGAAAAGCGGCGACAGGATAAAGCTCGGAGAGGTCACCCTTGTATTTGAAAATAAAACCGTTTCGGTAAACAGCGGAGGAAAAAATGGCAAATAAAAGAAGAAAAAATTCCCTTGCGATTCCTGCGGGAATACTCACCGTTATACTTGCAGTTGTAGGTCTTGTGACGGTGGTGCGCTTCACTGCGGACTTTATCAGAAACACTGCCGATAAGACAAGCCAGAAGCTTGAATACGAAGAAATGCTCAAACCCGTTGTAATGTTTGACCCCGACCCGTTTGACGACCTGACCAAAGCCGACGTTTCGCAGCTGCTTTACAGCGCGGTATGGTCGCTGCTTCAGGATGAGGACGGAATGAGCAAATATCCTTATTATCAGGGTGAAACAATCGGAATCCAGGTGCCGCAGGAAGACATTGAGAAGGCGTTCACCTCCCTTTACGGAAATGAAATAGACATCGCCTCTCTGCACCAGTCAATTGATATGAGCAAATACGACATCACCTACGCGTCCGCTCTCAAGAGTTATATTCTTCCCGTTACCGGAGTTGAAGCGGTATATACGCCGAAGGTCTATACGATTGAAAAGCAGGGAACAAGCGTTGTGCTTAATGTCGGATACATAGGAAGCAAAGCGTGGGCGGATATCAGCGGCGACGAGTACACCTCTCCCCAGCCGGATAAATATATGACGATAACCCTTCGCGAAAGAAGCGGCGGAATGTATGTCGCTTCAATCCAGGCGGCAAACAGCCAGGAAATCGCGGAATCCCTGACCGCCACACAGGTTGAAACGACAGAGGAAGAAACGGTTCCGGAGAATACCGCGGTTCCCGAAGAAACCTCGCGTGCGCCCGCCTATGTGACCGTGACCGACGCAGAAGGCGAAGCGGTTACCGATGAAAACGGAGCGGCTGTAACAAGCAAGGCCGCGCCGGATGCCGCAGGCACACAGACAACAACGGAAGAAACATCAGCCTGAATTAAGGACGAAAATAATGAAATTATTTGATAAAAATTCGAAATCCCTTGAGTTTGATAAGGTTCTCGCACAGCTTGCCGAATTCACCTCGTGTGACGACGCAAGAGAAACCGCTCTTGCGATAAAACCGGAAACCGATATAAATCTCGCGAAGGCGCTGCTCGACCAGACTTCGGAAGCGCACCGTCTTCTCGCAAGGTTTTCCGCGCCGTCGTTCGGCGGACTCAAAAACGTTAACAACTCCCTTGCAAGAGCATCCGCAGGCAGCGTTCTCAACACAAGAGAACTGCTCGATATCGGGGAGGTTCTCCGCGTAATCCGCTCATTGTCACAGTGGAGAGCCGGAAACGAGGGCGTGGAGAGCAGTCTTGACACGCTGTTCAGCGCGCTTATGCCCAACAAGTTCCTCGAAACCGCAATCTTCAACGCTATTCTTTCGGAGGAGGAAATCGCAGACAACGCCTCCCCCGCTCTTGCCGATATAAGAAGAAGCATAAGAAAACAGGAATCAAACGTCCGTGAAAAGCTTGATAAGCTCACACATTCATCCACGTTTTCAAAATATCTTCAGGAAAATATCGTGACGCAGAGAAACGGCAGATATGTCGTTCCGGTCAAAAGCGAACACAGGGCGGAAATCCCCGGTCTTGTTCACGATACATCCTCAAGCGGCGCCACCGTTTTCATTGAACCTATGGCGGTTGTTGAGGCAAACAATGAAATCAAAGTTCTCAAATCAAAAGAGAGAGAAGAAATCGACAGAATTCTTTATGAACTTTCCGCTTCCTGCGGCGATTTCGCGCAGGGAATCAAAGACAGTTACGCCTGTGCGGTGGAGCTGAATCTCATTTTCGCAAAGGCGCAGTACGCTTATAATCTCAAGGCAAGTCCAGCCGTGCTTAACGACAAAGGAATAATCAGTCTGAGAAACGCGCGCCACCCGCTGATTGACCCGCGCAAGGTTGTCCCGATTGACATCTCGCTCGGAAAGGATTTTGACACTCTCGTCATTACAGGTCCGAATACCGGCGGTAAAACCGTTTCGATAAAGACGGTCGGTCTTCTCACGATGATGTCGATGTGCGGACTGATGATTCCCGCGGGCGACAGAAGCGAAATCTCGGTATTTGACGAAATCCTTGCCGATATAGGCGACGAACAGTCGATTGAGCAGTCGCTCTCCACATTCTCCGCCCATATGAAAAACATTACCGAGATTATGAATGTTGCGGATGACCGCAGTCTTGTGCTGATTGATGAACTCGGAGCCGGCACCGACCCCGTTGAGGGCGCGGCTCTCGCCACGGCGATTCTCGAGCAGCTCAGCGCTCAGGGCGCGAAGATTGCCGCGACGACACATTACGCCGAACTGAAGGCGTACGCCCTCGCAACTCCCGGAGTTGAAAACGGTTGCTGTGAATTCGATATAAAAACGCTGAGGCCGACTTACCGTCTGCTTATCGGCGTTCCCGGAAAATCAAACGCGCTCGCAATCAGCGAAAAGCTCGGATTGAATCCCGATGTAATAAGCAGAGCCGGCGAACTGATTTCATCGGAAAACAAAGAATTCGAAGGCGTCGTTGACCGTCTTGAAGAAACAAGGAAAAAGATGGAAGACGAATATGAGAATGTCAAAGCACTTTCAGAAAAAGCGGCAGCGGATAAAGAAAACGCCGAAAAGCTGAAAAAGGAAATCGCGGATATCCGTGAAAAAGAAATGGAAAAAGCGAAGGGACAGGCGCTGAGAATAACCGAGCAGGCTAAGCGTGAAGCGTATGCCCTTCTTCAGGAAGTCGAGAAGCTCAAAAAAGAAATGGCCGACACCAAAGATGCCTCGGAACTCGCGCGCAGAGCGAGAGCCGCGGTCAAAAAGGGAATCGGCGCAATCGACGCCGCGGCTGACCCGATAACGGAACAGGCGGAGGATGACGGATATGTTCTTCCCAGACACGTCGTTGCCGGGGACCAGGTTATAATCCGCGACCTCGGAAAAAGCGCGCAGGTTATCACTCCCGCGGATAAGAAAGGAAATGTCGAAGTGCTTGCCGGCTCGCTCAAGACGAGAGTCAAAGAGTCAAATCTCAGGCTCGTCGAAAACGCGAAGCCCGCTCAGAAGCCTAAGACATCCGCGAAGGTTCAGGGCGACAGCCGTCTGAATATGGCGCCCGAAACGCGCCTCGATCTCAGAGGAATGACCGTTGACGACTGCCTGATTGAGCTTGACCGTTTCATTGACCACTCCCTGAGAACGGGACTCAATGAATTCACTATTGTTCACGGCAAAGGAACGGGCGCTCTCAGAACGGCGGTAACGCGCTATCTCAAATCATCTCCCTATGTCAAATCAAGCCGTCTCGGCGTTTACGGAGAGGGTGAAGACGGAGTTACCATCGTAATTCTGAAATAGCGTGTAAAGTACAGTTACTTTACCAATTTGTTAAAAAATTTTTTTCACGCGCGAAATGTGAATATCCGGGCAGATATTGGGCATATGCTTTTACCCGACCACAACTTGATGTATAAGCAACTTCTCAATGAGATATTTTCACGCGAATAAAGTGAAAAACTCTCCGGAATACCCCAAAATTATGCTTGACAACCCGATATTTTTTTAGTATAATACGCATCTGTAAAGTTTCAAAACTTTACAGATGCTCATTTTATTATCGTGAAAGGAGGGTTTGTCACGGCTAAAAATTACGATATGGTAATGCTTCTCGATTTTTACGGAGAGATGCTTACCGAAAAACAGCGCAATTTTCTCGAATACTATTATAATGACGATCTCTCTCTTTCTGAGATAGCGGAAAACGAAGGCATAACCCGCCAGGGTGTCAGGGATGCCATTAAAAGAGCCGAGGGGCAGATGCTCGAAATGGAAGCGCATCTCGGCATTGCAAAAAGGTTTTCCGAAATGAATGAAAGTCTTAAAACTATTATAGATTATTCAAATAAGATAACCGAATATAACCTCAGGCACGGTCTTTCCAAGGAGATTAACGATTACAGTCTCGGCATCAAATCGGCTGCCCTGACTCTGCTTGACGGTTAAGAGCAGATTCATCCGGAGGATATTATGGCATTTGACGGACTTTCCGACAGACTTGAAGCTACATTTAAAAATTTAAGAAGCAAAGGCAGCCTTAATGAAGCGGACGTGCGCTCGGCAATGAGAGAAGTCCGCATGGCTCTGTTTGAAGCGGATGTCAACTACAAAGTTGCCAAGGATTTTACAAATACGGTAACCGAAAAGGCAATCGGCGAAAAGGTTATGGAAAGCCTTACGCCTTCCCAGATGGTTATTAAAATAGTAAATGAAGAGCTTGTAAACCTTATGGGAGGCACAAACGCCCGCCTTGCCTACGCGGCTCACCCTCCCACAATCG
>JAFWRV010000234.1 GCA_017519685.1 Clostridia bacterium | reverse complement strand
TCGTTTCAAACGCGATGAAATCGGCAAGTTATCCCGACGGAATACTCGAGTCGATGAAAGCGGCGTACGCCGTCAACAAAAAGACGGTCGGGCGTCTGAGAATTCCCGGCAGCGAACTTGACACGGTCATTGTTCAGGGAAGCGATAATTCAAGATATCTTAAATATAATTTTTATGAAAACCTTACTTATGAAACCAGCAGCACAAACTACGGCAACATTTTTCTTGACTACCGCTGCAGCAATACCGCGGATCTTTCAAAGAATATGGTTTTCCACGGACACACCACCGGCAAGTCCGACGGCATTCCGAAGCAGGCGTTCCGTTCGCTTTACGACTTCCGCAACGCCGATTACTATAAGAAGCATCCGCTGATAAAATACAACACGCTCTACGGTGAGCACACCTATAAAATCTGCGCTGTGTTTTATTCGACCACATCGGAAAAGGTCGATAACGGATATTTCTTCAATTATATTTATCCCGATATGTCCGACAGCAATATGGTCGGTTATATCGAGCAGGTAAAGCAGAGAATGCTCTATGAAACGGGCGTTTCTCTCGAACCGACAGATAAAATCATCACTCTTTCAACCTGCATATATGACTACGGTAAAAGTGTTGACACCCGGCTTGTTGTAGTCGGCCGTCTGCTTCACGACGGAGAGAGCGAAGAAATCGACACCTCTCTCGTCAAGGCAAATCCCGATTACCGCAGACCGCAGATATGGTATAACGCCCACGGAAAAACAAACCCCTACAAGAATTCCGCAAAGTGGCAGCCAAGTCCCGACTGATACGCGTGAGCGTACAGTCTGAACATTAAATAAGGAGAATATTATGGCAGATAATGAAAAGAAGCCGACCGGCGCTGCGGATGGCATAAGTTCAATTGCCGACGAGGAAGCGATAACCGAGATAGATATCGGCTCTTTCCTTGATGACAAGGAAAGCAAAACCGTTATGTATGAGGGCTTTCACGAGGATATAAAGCATACGGAGCAGTCGCTCGAGGATGAAATCCAGAATCTGATGGACAGCATTATGAGCACGGGCCCCGTAACGATAGTGCCGAAGCCCATCGACGAGCTGACATCGGAAAAGAAAGAGGAAACCCCGATGGAAAACCTCTGGATGAGTCCCGAGGACTATATCGAAATTCCCGATGTCAAGCCCGAGCCCTCGGAAACCGAGCTCGACCCGACTCCCGTGTCCGATGTTGAAAAAGACGACCTTTTCAATATGATAGACAGTCTGAAAGCGGATACGGATAACGAAACCGGGTACGACGAGCTGATTTCCGATATTGAAAGCAACGAAAACTTCGATCCGGTGGACCCGGAAAAAGACGATGTAACCTCTCTTGCAGAGGGCTTCGTTCCGAGTCCCGAGCCGCCCGAGCCCGGGCCGGTTGAGCCGAAGTCCGAAGATGAAGGCATTGATATTCATTCCGAGGACTTTGACCATCAGCTTGCCGAGCTTCTCGGAGATGAGGAGAAGAAAGAAAAAGAACCGGAAATCACTGTTGCCGCGCCTCCCAGAGCGGAGCCGTTCAAGGTTACCATTGAGGACGAGCCGGCGGAATTTGTTCCCGTTACGCCTCCCGTCACGCCTCCTCCGGTTGTGACAATACTGCC
>JAFWRV010000233.1 GCA_017519685.1 Clostridia bacterium | reverse complement strand
TACCCCGGAGCAGGAAGCGGAACTCAAAAAGTATATCGACGAGAGCAAGCATGACAAGCATCTGCTTATGACCGTCATGCAGAAGGCGCAGGATATTTACGGATATCTTCCCTTTGAAGTTCAGGCGATGATAGCGGAAGGAATGGACGTTCCGCTTGAGAAGGTTTACGGAGTTTCGACTTTTTATGCCCAGTTCGCTCTTTCACCCAAAGGAAAGTACAATATTTCCGTTTGCCTCGGCACAGCGTGCTACGTCAAAGGTTCGCAGGCGGTTCTTGATGAAATCTGCGACCAGCTCGGCATCGGCGCGGGCGAGTGCACACCGGACACAAAGTTTTCAATTGAAGAGTGCCGCTGCGTAGGCGCTTGCGGACTCGCTCCGGTATTCATGGTAAACGATGACGTTTACGGCAAAGTTACACCCGACCAGGTTAAGGGCATTCTTGCTAAATACGCTTAATCCCCGGGGGAACAGGCTATGACTATCAATGATATTAAGGAGCTGCTTGACGCGGAGATTATCTGCGGCGACAACCTTGACCGCGAGGTTTATTCCGCCTGCGGCAGCGATATGATGAGCGATGTGCTCGCCTATGTTAAAAATCAGGCGGTTCTGCTGACCGGTCTTGTAAACGCGCAGGTCATCCGTACCGCAGAAATGATGGATATGATAGCCGTTGTTTTCGTCCGTTCAAAGAAACCCGGTCAGGATATAATCGAGCTTGCAAAGGAAAACGGCATGGTGGTGCTTGCCACCCCCAGGCGCATGTATGAAGCCTGCGGCATTCTTTATTCCAACGGTCTGAAAGGCAACGGTGAAATAAATGAGTGATGCATTGAATTTTCACTTTGACGTGGACGGTGAGAATTTCACTTCCGCCGGTCACGCGTCTGTCAAAGTCAAAAAGATTCTCAGAGAGCTCGGCCTTGACCCTGAAACAATCAGAAAAGTTTCCATCGCTATGTACGAGGGTGAAATCAACATGGTTATTCACGCGGGCGGAGGCGAGGCCGATGTCAGCGTTGATGACAAGGGCGTCACGATAGTCCTCAAAGACAGCGGCCCCGGTATCGCGGATATCGAAAAGGCGATGGAAGAGGGCTTCTCAACAGCTCAGGAAAATATCCGGTCCCTCGGCTTCGGCGCGGGAATGGGCCTGCCCAACATGAAGAGATATTCGGACGAAATGAATATCGAATCCGAGGTAGGCAAAGGCACGACCATCACAATGAAGGTTTATTTCTGATTAAATAAAAGGAGGTGCGGCTGATGAATTCATACATACATTCGGTAGTTCTTGACGAAAGCAAGTGCACAGGCTGCACCACCTGCATGAAACATTGCCCCACAGAGGCAATCAGAGTGCATAACGGAAAAGCGAAAATAGACCACGAGCGCTGCATTGACTGCGGCGAATGCATAAGAAACTGCACGCATCAGGCGAAGAAAAGCAAATATGATTCGCTTGACGATATAAAAAAATACAAGTTCAAGGTTGCGCTTCCCGCGCCAGCGCTGTTTGCGCAGTTTGACAATCTCGAAGACCTTGACTATGTGCTTCAGGGGCTCATCGACATCGGCTTTGACGATGTGTTTGAGGTTGCGAAAGGCGCCGAGTTTGTTTCGGCATACACCCGCATGTACCTTCAGACAGAGGGCATTAAAAAGCCCGTAATCAGCACGGCCTGTCCCGTAACGACGAGGCTCGTTATTCTGAGATTTCCGTTTCTCAAGGATAACCTTATGCCTCTGCTTCCTCCTATGGAGGTCGCGGCGACAATGGCGAGAGAAAAAGCTCTCAAGGAGCATCCCGAGCTCACAAGAGAAGATATAGGCGTGTGCTTCATATCTCCGTGCCCGGCAAAAGTCAGTTACGTCAGAAACGGATTCGGACAGTATAAGAGCGAGGTCGATGTTGTGGTGCCTATCAGCGAGGTTTATTTCAAGCTGATAAACGTTATGGACCGCGACAAGTCTCCTTCGGTATCCACAAAGGCGGGCAGAATAGGCCTGAGCTGGGCAATGTGCGGCGGCGAAGCTTCCGCGCTGTTCAGCGATAAGATTATTGCCGCGGACGGAGTGAGCAATGTCATTTCCGTACTCGAGCAGATAGAAAACGGCAACATTCCCCAGGTTGATTTTGTGGAACTTAACGCCTGCCCGGGCGGCTGCGTGGGCGGTGTGCTCGCAATGGAAAACCCCTTTGTAGCCAAAAACCGCCTGCATACACTCAGGCGTTATATGCCGGTATCCCTCAATAAGGAAAGCGGCGACTATATCCCCGAGAAATACTTTTTCACCGATATACCCAATTATAATCCTCTTAACAGACTCAGCGATAATATCGGCGAATCGATGCGCCTTATGGCGAGGATACAGGCCCTGCGCAAGGAGCTGCCCGGCATTGACTGCGGCACCTGCGGCGCGCCGACCTGCAGAGCGTTCGCAGAGGATATAGTGATGGGCAACGCGGATCAGAATGACTGCATTATTGCCTACAAAGAAATCATTCAGAAATACATAAGAGAATACAGCGATAAAGATGACGCCGGGGGTGACAAGAGTGAAGGTAAGTGAGCTTATTGAAAAAGCCGGTTTCGGAGCCGTCACTCTGCCCGACGCAGAAAGAGAAATCAAAGGCGCGTATGCGGGCGACCTGCTCAGCTGGGTTATGGGCAGAGCGAAAGCGGATGACGCGTGGATAACGATAATGTCAAACATAAACGTTGTTGCCGTCGCTTCGCTTGCCGATGTTGCCTGTGTGGTGCTCGCTGAAGATGTTGAGCTTGACGCGGAGATAAAGAAAACCGCTCTCGAAAAGGGAATCAACATCATTTCAAGCGGAAAGCCGATATACGAAACCGCGCTTGAGATTGGCAGATATTTATGAGCAGGTTCTATTACGACCTTCACCTTCATTCCTGCCTCTCGCCCTGCGGTGACGATGAAATGACGCCCGGCAACATAGCCGGAATGGGAAAGGTAGCGGAGCTTGACATTATGGCTCTTACGGACCATAACACCTGCCGCAACTGCCCCGCGTTTTTCGCGCAGGCCGAAGCAAACGGCATTGTGCCGGTGCCCGGTATGGAGCTTACAACGGCTGAAGACATACACATTGTCTGCCTTTTCCCGTCTCTCGAAAGCGCGCTCACTTTTGAGGACAGCCTTCAGGATCGCAGGATTCTCATAGAAAACCGCCCCGACATTTTCGGCAGACAGCTGATTATGGATGAAAACGACTGCGTTTCGGGCGAAGAAAAATATATGCTGCCAAACGCGCTGAACATTTCGATTGACGAGGTGCCTGCCGCGGTGGACGAATACGGCGGCGTATGCTACCCGGCGCATATTGACAGAGAGGCAAACGGCATAATCGCGGTGCTCGGCACTCTGCCCGAAACCCCCGATTTTACCTGCGCCGAAATAAAGGACAGGGAAAAGGACGGCGAGCTTAAAGATAAATATCCCGCGCTCCGGTCAAAGACTCTGATTCATTCGTCGGACGCTCACTATCTGTGGGATATAAACGGCAGAGAAAATTACATCGACATTGACGCTCCCGCGGATGATTTTCCGCTTATCAGACAGCGCCTTATCGAGAGGTTAAAACAGATATGAAAGAGCTTTCTCTCAATATACTTGACATCGCGCAGAATTCCGTTAAGGCAGGAGCCACGCTGATAAACATCGACCTTACCGAAACGGATGAAACGCTTGAGATTGCGATAAAAGACAACGGCTGCGGTATGACTCAGGAGCAGGTCAGAAGTGTTATGGACCCGTTCTTTACCACCCGCACCACAAGAAATGTGGGCCTGGGCGTGCCCCTTCTCAAAATGGAGGCGGAGCAGACAGGCGGCTCGGTCAGCATTGACTCAAGCGCCGGCGCGGATGACCACGGCACTGTTATCAAAGCTCTTTTTTACAAGAATCACATTGATTTTATTCCGCTCGGCGACATTGTTTCGACCGTTGCCGCTCTCATACAGGGAGCGCCGGATATCGACTGGGTGTTCACTCACAAAAAAGGTGAGAGTTCGGTTGAGCTTGACACCGCCGAAATCAGAACGGTTCTGGGCGATGATGTGAGGCTTGATGAATACGAAGTGATAAAATGGATTGAGGAATACCTCAGAGATGGGTATGACTCGTTTACATAACATAAATAATAATAAAGATAGAGAGGAAAGAGTTTATGAAATCATTGGAAGAACTTGCCGCCATCAGAGAGAGAATGAGGGGCAAAGTCGTTCTCAGAGAAGGCAGCGGTGATATCCGCGTAGTGGTAGGTATGGCAACCTGCGGCATAGCCGCCGGCGCAAGACCCGTGCTCAACGCTTTTGTTGAAGGCGTTAACAAAGAAGGTCTAACCGATAAGGTCACCGTATCGCAGACAGGCTGCATAGGCGTTTGCCAGTATGAGCCGGTTGTTGAAGTGTTCGAAGCCGGCAAGGACAAGGTCACTTATGTCAAGATGACCCCCGAAAAAGCAGCGAAAGTTATTGAAAAGCATCTTAAGGGCGGCGAAGTGGTTTCACAGTACACCATAGCCGCAGCAGTTGAATAATGGAGGTTAAAAGCTTATGATTCGTTCACAGGTTTTAGTGTGCGGCGGTACGGGCTGCACCTCATCCGGCAGCAAGTTTGTTATGGAAGCTTTCGAGAGCGAAATAGCAAAAGCAGGTCTTCAGGATGAAGTCAAGCTTGTTCCCACAGGTTGCTTCGGCCTTTGCGCAAGAGGCCCCGTTGTCATCGTGTATCCCGAAGGCACTTTCTACAGCCACGTCAGCAAGGATGACGTTGCCGAGATAGTTGAAGAGCATCTGCTCAAGGGCCGCATTGTTGACCGCCTTGTTTACAGAGACGTTGATGAAGACGTCAAGGAGAAGGCAATCGAATACACATCGCTTAACGAAACGGCCTTTTACCGCGCACAGAAGAGAGTTGCCCTGCGCAACTGCGGCGTTATCAACCCCGAAAGCATCGATGAATACATCGCCATGGACGGTTATGCCGCTCTCGGCAAGGTACTCACCGAAATGACTCCAGAAGACGTTATCAAGTGCGTTACGGATTCAGGTCTCAGAGGCAGAGGCGGCGGCGGATTCCCCACCGGCAGAAAGTGGAGCTTTACCGCGAGCAACAAAGCAGACCAGAAATATGTTGTATGTAATGCCGACGAGGGCGACCCCGGCGCATTCATGGACAGATCCGTTCTTGAGGGCGACCCCCACTGTATCGTTGAAGCAATGACCATCTGCGGTTATGCCACAGGCGCAACCGAGGGTTATGTATATGTCCGCGCGGAGTATCCCATCGCGGTCAAGAGACTCGGCATAGCCATTGAGCAGGCCAAGGAATACGGCCTCCTCGGCGAAAACATTTTCGGCTCTGGCTTCAATTTCAACCTCCACATCAGACTCGGCGCCGGCGCGTTCGTATGCGGCGAAGAGACCGCTCTTATGACCTCAATCGAGGGTAACAGAGGCGAGCCCCGTCCCCGTCCTCCCTATCCTGCGGTAAAGGGTCTTTTCGGAAAGCCCACCACCGAAAACAACGTTGAAACCTTTGCAAACATTCCCCAGATTATTCTCAAGGGTGCCGATTGGTTTGCATCAATGGGCACAGAGAAATCAAAGGGCACAAAGGTATTTGCGCTCGGCGGTAAAATCACCAACACCGGCCTTGTTGAAATCCCGATGGGCACAACACTGCGCGAAATCATTGAAGATATCGGCGGCGGCGTTCCCAACGGCAAGAAATTCAAGGCGGCGCAGACCGGCGGACCTTCCGGCGGATGTATCCCGGCAAGTCTTATAGACACCGAGATTGATTACGATAACCTTACTTCCATCGGCTGTATGATGGGTTCAGGCGGACTTATCGTTATGGACGAAGACAACTGTATGGTTGATATCGCGAAGTTCTTCCTTGACTTCACTGTTGATGAATCCTGCGGCAAATGTTCACCCTGCCGTATCGGAACAATGAGAATGAAGGAAATCCTTGAGAAGATTACCTCCGGCAACGGAACTCTTGAGGATATTGACAAGCTTGAGGAACTCGCAAAGCACGTTAAAGAGAATTCCCTCTGCGGACTCGGACAGACCGCTCCCAATCCTGTCCTTGCCACACTCAAATTCTTCAGAGAAGAATACATTGAGCACGTAGTTGAGAAGAAGTGCAGAGCAGGTGTCTGCAAAGCGCTGCTCAATTATTCAATCGTTGCCGACAAGTGCATCGGCTGCACCAAGTGCGCGAGAAACTGCCCGGTAGGTGCTATCAGCGGAACAGTTAAACAGCCGCATACAATCGATCAGACCAAGTGTATCAAGTGCGGCGCCTGTATGAGCAACTGCCCGGCCGGCGCGATTGTTAAAGGTTAAGGAAGGAGGAAGACGAAAATGGAAGAAAAAATGGTAAACATTAAAATCAACGGCAAAGATCTGACTGTTCCTGCCGGTATATCCATTCTCGAGGCGGCGAGATACGCAGGTATCGAAATTCCCACGCTTTGCTTCCTCAGAGAAATAAACGAAATCGGCGCGTGCCGTATGTGTATGGTTGAGGTCAAGGGAGCCCGTTCGCTTGTTACCGCCTGTGTTTATCCCGTAAACGAGGGTATGGAAATCTTCACAAACACAGAGAAGGTCAGAAAGAGCCGCAAGCATACGCTTGAGCTTATTCTTTCAACTCATAACAAGAACTGTCTCACCTGTCTCAGAAGCGGAAACTGCGAGCTTCAGGCGCTCTGTAAAGAGTTCGGCGTCAAGGATGCCGATTACTATAAGGGCAGAATGCCCGAGTTTGAGTTTGATGACTCGGCAGCCCACATGATAAGGGATAACAGCAAGTGTATCCTTTGCCGCCGCTGCGTCGCAGCGTGCCAGATGCAGGAGGTTTCGGTTATCGGCGCGAACGCCAGAGGATTTGATACTCACATCAGCTCGGCGTTTGACAAGGACCTTGCCAATGTTTCCTGTATTTCCTGCGGTCAGTGTATCGTTAACTGCCCGACAGGCGCTATCGTTGAAAAGGATGACAGCGAAAAGGTATTTGCCGCTATCAACGATCCCACTAAATTCGTTATTGCCCAGACCGCTCCCTCAATCCGCGTAACACTCGGCGAGGCGTTCGGTATGCATATAGGCACCAACGTTCAGGGCAAGATGGTTGCCGCTCTCAGAAGACTCGGCTTTGACAAGGTATTTGATACCGACTTTGCCGCCGACCTTACCATTGTGGAAGAAGCGCACGAGCTTATCGAGAGAGTCACAAACGGCGGAGTTCTCCCGATGATAACCTCCTGCTCACCCGGCTGGATCAAATACTGCGAGCATTATTATCCCGATCAGCTTGATCATCTTTCAACCTGCAAATCTCCTCAGCAGATGTTCGGCGCCACCATCAAGACATGGTATGCGGATAAGATGAACATCGATCCGAAGGACATCGTTGTGGTCGGCATTATGCCCTGTACCGCAAAGAAGTTTGAAACTCAGCGTGAGGATCAGGCCGCTTCGGGCTATCCCGATGTTGATATCGCAATCACAACAAGAGAACTTGCGAGAATGATTGAATCCGCGGGTCTCTTCTTCCCGAAACTTCCCGATGAAGAATTTGACAATCCTCTCGGCGAAAGCACCGGCGCAGCCGTTATCTTCGGCGCGACAGGCGGCGTTATGGAAGCGGCTCTCAGAACAGCTGTTGAAACGATTTCGGGCGAAGAACTCAAGGAACTCGATTTCAAAGAGGTCAGAGGCACCAAGAACATCAAGGAAGCCTCTTATAATGTCAAAGGACTTGAAATCAAAGTCTGCGCGGCAAGCGGCACTGCAAACGCCAAGAAGATTATGGATGAAGTCAGAGCAGGCACAAGCCCCTACACCTTCATCGAAATCATGGCGTGTCCCGGCGGCTGCGTAAACGGCGGCGGTCAGCCCGTTCAGTCCGCGGTTGTCCGTAACTTCTACGATCTCAAGGCGCTTCGCGGAGCGACTCTTTATGAAGCGGATAAGAATATGCCCAAGAGAAAGTCGCACGAGAGCGAAGCCATCAAGATGGTTTACGACGAGTATTTCAAGGAACCCGGCAGCCCCAGAGCGCATCAGGTTCTGCACACATCCTATGTCGCAAGACCCAAGTACAAATAATAAATCATATAAAAAGTTTTCACCGCAGAGGTCTCAGGACCCCTGCGGTGAATTTTTTTCAGGAAGATAAATGAAAAGTCAGATGCTGCGGACTTACGCCCGGTCTGTTACTGTTATGGTTTTTTCTTCGGAAACATGAATGTCGCGATTTGAGCATTCCGTTGCGATCATTTTTTCCATCGTGAAGTTTCCGGCAACCGAGGCGAGACATCTCAGATTGATTTCATATACGGTTGAGCCGTAAAGATACATGGAAACGGTTCTGTTATCGGGCAGCGCGTGACCGCCGACATAGATGTCATCGTTATCATCCCGGTTGTAGTCAAAATTGCCCTCTGTCTTTATGCCTGCCGGTAAAATGAGGTTCAGATCACAGCATTCTTTGTCATCTGAAGCGTACACGTAGATTTTTACGTCAAACCATTCGCCCTTTTGTATTGTTTCGGGCATATCAACTTCTATATCCGAAGCTCTGTTTTGTTCCGTTACGGCGGTGTTTACAGACGAACGGTAATTGCATACAGCCGTAACTTCGCAGTCATCACAGGTGAATACGGCATTTTTTATTTCTTCCGGAGAGAGGGAGAGGAAATAACTTTCTGTTGACAGAAATTCGATTTTCTCTTTGCGGCCGCCGCAGTTTACGGTTACCCTGTCTGTTACGGGGTCATCGCCGATATAGTTGAGAATATATGAAATCAGCGCGAACGCGGGCAGATAACGCTTGAACTCATGATTGATAAGGTAATCCATGAAACGGTTGCTTTCGGGAGCGTTGAGTCTGAAGGCGAGCATTGAAATAAGCGAGGTCAGGTATTCTTCCTGATAAAGATCGCCGGACTTATAAACGAGAGAGTCGCTTTCAAAGTTCGGAAGCTGCAGCAATTTGCCGTAGATTTCATTCGCTTTTCCGAAATCACCTGCCGACGCGTAAGCAAGACCGAGCCAGGTCTTTTCTTCGTCTGTCAGACTGTCAAACTTGTTATTGTATATTTCAAGCATTGAAAGAACCGGTTCATTTGCCGAGGCGAGATAGACAAGATACATTATTTTTTCCGGTCTTGTAAGCGTGGACGCCGTATCATCGGAGATAAAACTGTCAAAAGAATCAACCACTTCTTCATAAACGGAGTAGTCATTTTTTACATTTGTGTACGGAAAAACAAAACTGTGTTTTGCGAGGTATTCTACGTCTTTTCCGAATCCCCAATAATCAGTATTGAGTTCCCGGGGTATGTTATCCGAATTGAAACCCTTGCTCAGCCAGGTCTCGGCAAATTTGCGCGCAATCCGCATCTCGGGTTCCGAACCGGAGAAAGAAAACAGCTTATCAATAATACTTTGGTACTCGGCATATTGAGCGTCAACAAGGCGGATACCCGACCTGTAAGGAGCGTCTATGTCAAGGGAGGTATTCTTTCCGAGAGGACGCTCCGAAACAACATCGGCTGTAAGTTCCGAGGCGACAACTTTTATTTCCTTTTCAACCGCGTCTTTGTAACCGTTTGATTCAGCGGAAACACGGATTTTATAATCTCCCTGCGGCTGTTTTCCGAAATTGAACGAAACGGTTTCGTTCAAAGCGGTTTCGGCGGTCTGAGTTTCAGTCAGTTCCCGTCCTTCCCTGTCAAGGAGAACCGCCGAGAAAGAGCCGGTTTCGGTTGAGGAAAGAACTTTGCTCATTCCTTTTGCGGAAATAACAACATCATCCTTCTCCTTGAAACTGTCGGAGCCGAGCGTGTATAAATAAAAATCAAGGGTTGAAACAATGCTTAATTCAATATATCCGTTTCTTCCTTCCGAATCAATTGCCCTGACCGTTGTGTGCCAGGATGTTACCGAGTCGGGAAGGGTGAAGGTTACCGTCGCTTTGCCGTCGCTGCCGGTTTCGAAAATTCCAAAGAACGGCGCGTCTTCAAAGTTGTGTCTGGGAGCGCCGTCACCTCCGCCTCCTCCGGTTTCATCGGCAGGCGGAGTCGGCAACCAGGTTGATATATAGATATAACTGTAATCGGATAAGTCATATTCATCGACGGACGGGTCATTATAAGAGATGGCAAAAAGCGCTTCGTCAACAACATTTGTCACGCCGCCGCAGGAAACGGGATTTCCGTCTGTGTCGGTAACGGAGATATCAAGGGTTACCTTGTCGCCGGGACGGTATGATTCTTTGTCCGCAATCGCATTGACAGCGAGATTGAAATCAAATTCCGATTTGAGTGTGACGGAGTCACAGGCGAGAACTTTGCCGTCAATAACGAACGCCGCGTAAAGGACTGCCAGGTCTTTGTAGTTTTTATTGAATTCAAAAGAAACATCCGCGGTGTCGCATGTGAATATTTCTCTTCTGTCGGGAGCGGCTGTTATGAACAGAGCGGATGTCACTTCCGGCTCGTTTCCTTTTTTATCGATGATTTTTGCGTTTACGGTATCGCCGACATTGTATTTATCCGAATTGCCGGTATCAATCGAATATCCGGTACTTGCGTTAAGAGAAGTATAACCGTACAGATAGGAAAAGCGCTCATTATATACGAATTCTTTATACGAATAATCACCGCATTTAAATAAGAGGTCTATATCAATCCTGCCGTCATGTTTAATATAGGGAGTAAAATCAAAGGAAAACGTACCGTTCTGCGTTGAAGCCGCGCCGGAGTAAAGATTGCGTTTTTCGGTTTCTGTCTGATATTCTCTGACGGTTTTGTTTAAAATGTAATCATAGTAAACGTCTTTTTCTTTTTTGACTTCATAGATTTCTTCCGATGAAATACCGAAGTCTTTGTCAACGGGTTTTCCTCTGTACAAATCCGGAGAAATACCATAATAATCATAGGTTATCTCGCTTTCGGAAAGAGAATGGAGCTTTGACATATCAACTTCATAGGTTTTCACGGTCATCACATTATTACGGTTGATTGTCGCTTCGGCAAAATAGTCGGAGTAAGCGATTATAAGGGTATCGGAGAAGGTGCTGTCCGGATCCTCATCCGCAACATCAACGCTTGCTTCAACACAAAATGTATCAACTGAGCCGTAATAATCTTCGTACATATCGAAATCAAATTCATCCGCGATCCTGTCAAAATGCAGTTTCAGAACGCCGTCTTCGTCTGTTGCGTCGTATGAATTTATGCCGAGAAATTCTATTCTGAGAGGTAAATCTTTCTGAGGAGTTCCGTCAAAAGCGGTTGCCGTTACGGTAATATCAATGCTGTCTTCAAGAGAGTACGCGATTTTATCTGTTTCGATTGTCAGCGATGAACTCGGAAGAAGATAGGTTGAAACCGAGTAGTAGGCAGAATTACAATAATCAATATTGTGATCGTTCTCAATGCAAAGTTCGATATTTCCCCAGTCATCCGGGGGAAGCTGGGTTACGTAAGAATAGGTAAAGCACCCGTTTTTATCGGGGGTAACCTCAACAAATCCTCTGTCTTCACAGTCAAGCAGGACTTTGTCCGGCGCTTTTTTGCCGTATCTCGGCATGACACAGCCGAAAACATTGACGGTGTCGCCGGGAGCGTAGAGCGTTGATGAGAGATACAGGTCGGTATAATAGTCATATCTTCCGTTATAGGATGAGCGGGATGACAGATGGGTATAAAAAGTATCCTGAGAACCGTTTTCCACCTTGAGAAGACCTTTGCGGCAGGCTTTACCGTCGAAAGAAGCGATACCGTTTTTGTCGGTCTTCAGAGAAGTTGTGCCGAGAGTGACATTGCATCCGGAAACAGGCTTTCCGGTTTTGACGCTGTTGACCCATACATTTACGGAACCGGTTATTGAAAGAGCGTAAACAGAGAAATCGCTGACCTGGAAAAGCTGATAATCGGTGACGCCGAATTCGTCTGTAAAACGGGCGATATATTTTCCCGCGGGATAACTGCGCGGATATTCAAGATAATCGACGTTGCTGACGTCAGCGAAACCGCGGGTTTTGATTTCATCCGCTTTGACGGTGAAAGTATCGACGCTTGTTCCTTTTTTAATTGTATTAATGCAGGAAAATCTTTTATCGTAACTTTCGTCTTCAAGAATACCTGAGAATAATTCATCACTGATTGAGAAAACTTCCGCGTCGATGCTGTCCGGAGAAGATGCTCTGAATGAAACGCGGGGTCTTTCTCCTTCGGAAAAAGAGTCGTTTGAACTATTGTAGGAATAAAGAGTTTCAAAATAGTGACTTTTATCGGAAACAAGAAAAGAAAAAGAAAAGTCGTTACCGAGAGTTTTTCCGGTTGATGTGGAAAGATCGCCCGAAACGGTTACGGTATATTCTCCCTCATTAAGGTCGTTATCCGGAATAAATATCCAGCTTTTACCGTTATGAACACATTTTCCCTCTACCTCCGGAGAAATTGAAAAGCATTCCGGGAAATTCGTGACATCATAGCAGGACAGTTTAATTGCGACTCCTTCGGTCGCGTCGGCACGTTGTGAGGGACTGTAATCCAGAATCCGCAGCGAGCCGTCAGTCTGGGATGCCCACTCATAAGCCGTCTTGCTGCCCGTAACAGCTTTGATTCTGAAAAGCGAAGAATCTTCAAGAGGCTCCGCGGGCGTGAGCTTATAATTTTTGCTTGAAACCTTTTCAATCGAGAAATCGATTTCGGGCTCTGTCTTAATCATCTGCTTGAGCACATCGGCGGCAACGTTTTTTGTCGTCAGGATGTTGAAGTCGGCGTCAAGCGGAATCAGGTTGTTTCTGATTTCACTTGATGCAATCGAGCTTATCAGCGATATCGCTGAAACATCCCCGTCAGTTTCCTCTTTTCCGCCGAAAAGGGAGCAGCCTGTTGAGCCGAGCAGCACAATAAGGCAGAGAGCGAAGGATAACAGTCTGATAAAAATTTTCTTTTTCATTTGAATTCCCCTTATAAATGTAATTGAAAATCCGTTGAGCCTTTCTGATTATAAGTACACATAACATATTATACTGTTACATACAAATCCGCAAATTTACAGTTTGTTAACAAAAAAAGCAGGCACAAGGCCTGCTTATGAAAAACTGTTATTTATTAACTTCTATATAGGTAATCAGTTCACCGACGGTGGTGATATTCTGCATGTCGGAGTTGGGGAGCGAGATATCAAAAGTGTCCTCAATTTCAACCGCGACGTTAATCAGATCGAGCGAGCTCATTGAGAGGTCGGAGCGCAGAGACGCGTCTGCTGTTATGGTTTCCGGATCAACGTCAACATAGTTGCATATAACTTCTCTGATTTGTTCAAGCATTTCAATTCTCCTTTAATCTATCATATCCATAATACTGCCGAGCGTGAGATCCGGGTTTGAGCATCCCGCGACAAGGGCTTTTACGGTATTGTCATGAAGGGAGTCGATATCCTCTTTGCTTATCATGGCTGTTCTGTGAAGATAGGCAAATTTCAGACCGCCGCTTGAGGCGTCCTTCATTGAATAACTGTAAAGAGGCATAACATATCTGCCGAGGTTGTAACCGTTGAATTCATATTCCCAGCCGTTCATTGTGCTGTTTTCAAGCGGGAACCAGGAAAACATCATTGTAGAGGAGCCGTCGGCGGGACCGTAGCCGAAATACTCGCCCTCAAGGGCGCGGTAATTATTGTAGGGGAAGTCCATGTGACGGAAAATATCGCCCTGGAACGCCTTCATTTTATCAAGCGCTTCGCTGAACGTAAGGGTTTCGGGAAGAATAAGACGCCAGGGAAGAATGGATGTCATTGAACCGCCGCTGCGCTTTTCGGCAAGGGTCCTTCTTCTTGTGCAGAGGACCACAAAATATGTGTCGTCGTGTCTGTGATTGATTTTGCCGACGTGAAGACGCATTCCGAGCTGAACGAGGCATTCGCCGCTGATTCCGTTTTTCTCCATAAAGTCGAGGATGATTTTGCTGTCCTCCGGAGAAAGCGGTTTCTTTTCGAGCTCCGCCTTGTCGTGAATCGGGTCAAACGCCGCGACATATTTTTTATCGGGCTTTTTCTTTCTGACCTTGTCAAGCGGACCGGGACCCTGAACGCCGTTCCATATCGGCTCGCCGTCTTTGGTGTAAAACTCGCGGAACCACTCCTCATCTTTTTTGACTCTTTCGGGATTGTTGATATAAGCGAGTTCTTTCTTCACCGTTTCTTCAAATGAGCCGAGGGGAGCGGGCATAGGCGCGCCTGTTTCAAGATGCTCGTAAATTGCGAGCAGATCCGAGAAGAAGGTGAAAACAGCCGAAGCGTCCATAACGAGATGGAAAACATTGATATAAATTCCGTATCTGCCGTCAAATGAATTGAAGAAACGGAATCTCGCGATTTCGTTTTTCAGATATTTGACCGGAATCTGAGCGTCGGCGTTGAAGTAGTTTTCCTGCTCCTCTTTTGTCTTGAATGTCAGAACGGGGACATCGAATTTTACCGCTTTGTCTGAGAAGCTTTGAACGGGTTTTCCGTGCTTTTTGGCAAAGCTCATTCTCAGGCAGTCGTTTCTTTCAACCTCAATGTCAAGCGCTTTCTTGAGCAGGTCAAAATCTATTTTTCTTTTAACAATGATTGAAGCGGGAATCTGAGTAACCTGTTTGTGAAAAAAGCTGTATTTCAGCATCAGGTATATCATTTCCTGAGCGGGAGTCAACGGGTAATACTGTTTTTCGTTCATTATGATACCTTTATAACTTTCCTTTTTATTTTGCCGCTGCCGGTTTTTTCAAACGGCTCTTCGCTGATTAATACTTCTGAAATGACATGGGATGCCTTTGCGGTGGAATTCATCTTTTTGACTTTTGCTTCAACAGCGGCCTTTATGTCATCAATTCTGTTGCGCGCGCAGTAATCGTAATCGGGATAAACGCCCGCTTTAATCCGGTCGTTTTCCGCGAAAACAATGACCTCCGAAACTTCGGGAACATCTGTGAATTTCTTTTCTATTGCCTCGGGGGAAACGTTTTCCCCGCCGGAAAGAATTATAATATTTTTCAGACGGCCTGTTATGAAGAGCTGACGGTCATCGGTCACATAGCCGATATCGCCTGTCCTGAGCCAGCCGTCGGAGGTGAAGATTTTTTCGGTTTCTTCGGGGCTTTTATAGTAACCGAGCATAACCGAAGGCGTGTGAACCTGTATTTCGCCGTCCTGAATACGGACATCGCAGATATCAATAACTCTGCCGACCGAGTCCAGCGAAACATCTTCGTCGGGAACGCTGATACGGCAGCCGGCTTCGGTCATACCGTATCCCTGGCGCAGAATAATTCCGAATTTTTTATATCCCTCAACAATCGCGGGGCTGAGATAAGCGCCGCCGGAAATCAGGAACCGGAGATTTCTGCCGAAGACCTTTGCCTTGACTTCCTCAACGGATTTTTCGGGATGCTTTGAAAGCATATTGTTTGCCCTCTGAAGCAGCGACTGCGCAATCATCGGCACAACTCTCATAACCGAGGGCTCAAATCTTTTAAGATTTGAAGAAAGGTTTCTCAGTTCCCCGTTGAGACAGACCGTAACGCCGTCCTTGAGATTTCTAATGCAGTCTCCCGAGAAGCAGTAAACGTGATACATCGGAAGAACAGAGAGCGAAACCTCTCCCTCGCCGAGCGCGGGAAGATAGTCGGTGTACATGATATTACCGACAAGACTGTTGGTTGAAAGCATAACGCCTTTTCTTTTTCCGGTGGTGCCGGAGGTGAAGATTATGGCGATACACTCGTTTTTGTCAACTTTGTAATCGGAGAAAAACGAGAGTGGCGAACTGTCGGAAAACAGCTTTGAGATTGTGGAAAAAGCCGCCTCGCCGCTTATATTGAGATTGTATTTGATTCTTTCGCAGGAACGGACGATAAGGGTCGCCTTTTCGGAGAATTCCTCCTCATACATCAGCATGTCAATGTCCGCTTCGTTGAAAAGGGAAATCGCTTCCTTGACCGAAATATCGGGAGAAAACGGAATGGCGACATTTCCGCTGATGAGAATACCGAGAAGATAGACGATATAGAGGTAACTTGTTTTGCCGGCGACCGCTATATGCTTTTTGCTGCCCGAAATACTGCGCAGATAACGGCAGACAGCCATGGCGTCGCGTCTGACCTCACGATAGCTTTTTTCATAAAGAGTATCGTCCTGAATGTACTTTATAAATGTTTTATCACCGTACTCCTTCTCGGCGGAATCGAGAAGCTCCCGCACCGAAGGTATGTAAAAATCTTTCATTATAACCTCATAAATGAACACCGCAGACACGGTGCCCGTCGGGAAATATTATGCATTCTTATTTTATAAAATGGCAGAAAAATTTAAACAGACAATTTCCGGCTTTAGTATGAAAATTCAGTCAAAAAACACTTTTTGACTGTAAAAATTAATCAATATTAAATATTCCGGCGGAAAATCCGCCGGAACGTTCAATAGTTAAATATAAGTTTTCCGCCGGTCGCGGTGAAGCTGCCGAAAGGGGGAACGTTATCAAGATTTCCCGTAAGTTTTGCCGAGAACACTTTCACGTTTTCGCCGCTGCCCGCCTCTCTGCGGATTCCGATATGATAATTTCCGCTTTCGGGAACCTGAAAATGAAGAAAGCTTTTGTCACGGACCGTACAGTCCGTCAAAACGGAAGTGACGGTTTCCCCGGTTTCGGCGTTCCTTACAAAAAGAAGACACGGGGTGTTTCCCGTTTCGAGTTCCGCCTCAAAAATGCAGGGAGAGTTTCCGTCTATATACAGCCCCTGATAAACCTCCGCTTCACCGGAGCCGTCACCGGAAATCAGCGCGTAGTTTTCGTCTTCTCTGACAAACGACACTCGGTCACGGTTTTTATATGACCAGAATACCCTGCCGCCCGCGAAACCGCCGTTCTGAATATGACGTGCCGAACGGAAGCCGGTCATATCAGTTATGACGGTTTCAAAGAAATTCGATTCAATGCCGTCGATAACATTGTTTTCAAATCTGACGTTTGTTACCGGAGGGGCGTCTGTTTTCGACGTATAGGGATTGTAGAGCCAGTTTCCCATTGTTTCAAAATAATTGTCGTGAACATAAATGTTCCTGACCTCGGTTTTTTCGGGATCGGGGCAGTCGATACCCCAGAGTATCATGCCGAAAGACTTGCAGTGATTTGTCCTGAGATTGTTACTGTCAATTTCAATGTTCACTGAGGGCTGCGGTTCATCGGATGACCACCATTCCGATTTTCTGGGGTCTTTGTATGACGAGAAAATGTAAACGGCGTCGTCACCGGTAAACATTCTGCATCCCGTAACACGCATATCCCGGCAGTTCATCATACAGATACCGTCGCCGTTGCCGAAAGTCCAGCCGGAGATAACGAGATTTCTGAATACTCCGTTTCTGCAGGTAAACGGCATCATCGCATAACCGTGATAGTTCGTTATTTCAATATCCGCTATTTCAAAATCGGATACGCGGTAAAACCCGACAGGGCAGGTTTTTATCACTTTGTTTGTGTCATCGCCGTCCGCCATCCTGATTGTGCCTTTGCCCCTGACGGCAAAATTGCGGGTGCCTTCGGGAGCGAAGATAAACGGATAGTTTTTGTACCAGACGTGGCTCCATTTTATCTTTTCGGAATAATTGTGACCGAATATGATTTCATAATGCTCATAGCGGTCTCCGACCGGTTTTACATAGGCGGAAGCATCGCCGCTCTGCTGAAGCAGCGCTCCGTCACCGAAAAACAGCGTGACACCGTCGCGCATTACGATACTGCCGGAGCTTAAAAATGTTTTGCCGGCGTCAAGCACGACAGTGCCGCCGCCCTGCGAGCAAGCATAGTCTATTGCCGACTGGATTGCTTTCCTGTCGTCCGTTTTTCCGTCGGCGCCGGCGGAAAACGGCTCCTGTGTTACCGAAACTTTCAGCATAATGTCTCCTTTATCCGGGCGTGAAATGAGTTTTATACGCCGGGCCGTCCGCAAGCGGTACGGCGCCTCCGGATTATTCCTGTTCTTACCGTTATATTATAAATATAGTTATGAACCCGGAAAATGTCAATAGAAACGCGGCGCTTTGTCTTGTTTTATCCGGCGGGATGTGATAGTATAAAAATATACCATAAGTAACAAAAAGGAAGATGACAATGAAAAAGACAATTAAAATCCTGACCGCGTTAGTGCTTGCCGCGGCGGTTGCTCTGTCGCTTGCCGCCTGCGCGAAGAACAAACCCGAAAGCGATGAGCCCGGAGAGGTTATCGGTATTATCGGGGCAATGGATGTTGAGGTAACGACTTTAAAAGAAGCGGCCGATATCAAAGACACAACCAAAATTGCAGATATGGAATTCTGCAAAGGAACTCTCGGCGGCAGGAACGTTGTTATCGTTAAATGCGGAATGGGCAAGGTCAATGCCGGAATATGCGCGCAGACTCTTATCAACGAGTTCGGCTGCACAAAAATAATCAATACGGGCGTCGCCGGCTCGCTGGATAACCGTATTGACATCGGCGACATTGTGGTTTCCGTTGAAGCGGTTCAGCATGATTTCAACGTTGAGGCAATCGGATTTAAAAAAGGCGAAATTCCTTATACAGGGCTTTACGCGTTTCCCGCCGACGAAGCGCTCCGCGCGGTGGCTGTCAAGGCGGTTGAGGAATCCGCTCCGGACGTTCATGTTTTTGAAGGCAGGGTATGCTCGGGCGACCAGTTTATTTCAACAAAAGAGCAGAGAGACAGAATCATATCTGATTTCGGCGGTATGTGCTGTGAGATGGAGGGCGCCGCGATCGCGCAGGTCTGTTATCTGAACAGTACGCCTTATGTCGTTATCCGCGCGATATCAGACAAGCCCGATGAAACCGAAATCGTGGAATATCAGGCGTTTGAAGCGGTTGCCGCGGCGAACTGCGCGAAAATCGTCAGATACATGGTGGAAAATCTGTAATCCGCGCCGAACATAAAACACAATATATAATTACATAAAAAACACATCTGCCGGAGGTCTTACGGCAGATGTATTTTTGTTCGGAAAACCGTTCAGCGGAACGGTTTTGTTATTTTTTAACCGTCAGGAAACGAAGCGCTTTATGTCGGAAGCGTATTCGTTTTCTTTCGCGACGGCGAGCATCAGCTTGATGCGGTTTTCCTGGTTGACGCGGGTGGCGCCCGGGTCATAGTCTATCGGAACGATGTTTGAATCGGGATAGATTTCACGCAGGCGGCGGACCATGCCTTTTCCGACTATGTGGTTCGGAAGGCAGCCGAAAGGCTGAGCGCAGACGATGTTGCCGTAGCCGCTTTCGATGAGTTCCATCATTTCGGCTGTGAGAAGCCAGCCCTCACCCATCTTGCAGCCGTATCCCATAACGGGTTTGATGAGTTCGCGCAGGTGCATATAGGGAGTCGGCGCAACGAAGTTTCCGTATGCCTTTGCCGCTTTCTCAATGCAGGACTCAATTCGCATCATATAGCCGAGCAGGAGTTTCATAAACGCCTTCTTAAGCTTTTTGCCGCCGTAGAGTTTAATATCCTCAATACGGTTGTCGGTCTTGAAGAGCATGAAGCCCATAAGACCGGGAACATTGGGCTCACAGCCCTGCTCAATCAGCATATCCTCAAGGTGGTTGTTGGCGAGGGGTGAATATTTGACATAGATTTCACCGACGATGCCGACCTTGATTTTATCGGTTTTGATAACGGGAATTTCAGAGAAATCCTTCGTTATGAGGGGCAGGATTTTCTTCATTGAGAAATAGCCGTATCCCCTGTTGCGGTCAAACATATCAATCAGTTTCGCTATCCATCTTTCAACGAGCGCGTCGGTATCGCCGGCGTGCTTTTCGTATGGCTTGACCTGATTTTTGAGAAGCATAATAAGGTCGCCGTAGATAAGGCAGGAGAGGAATTTCAGTCCCATTGACGGCGTGAATCTGAATCCGGGATTCTTTTCAAGTCCCGAGAGATTCAGCGAAATGACGGGAACATATTCGTAACCCGCCTTTTTCAGCGCCTTGCGGAGAAGGTGAATATAGTTTGACGCTCTGCATCCGCCGCCGGTCTGGGTTATCATCAGAGCGACCTTGTGAGGGTCGTATTTGCCGCTGTCCAGGGCGTTTATCAGCTGACCGATAACGAGAAGAGCGGGATAACAGGTATCGTTATGAACATATTTAAGACCGTCGTCAACGATTTCTCTGCCGTTTGTGCGCAGAAGCTCCGCTTTATATCCGTACTGGTTGAGAACTCTGACGAGCAGCTCAAAATGGATTTCAGCCATATTGGGAACAAGGATGGTGTAATCCTTTTTCATTTCTTTTGTGAATAATACTCTGTCTTGCGTATTCAAGTCAATCACTCCTGTCCGAGCGCCGCAAACAGACTGCGAAGTCTGATTTTGACCGCTCCGAGATTTGTTATTTCATCTATTTTAATCTGTGTGTAAATTCTGTCTTTGCTCTCAAGGATACTGCGCACCTCATCGGTTGTAATCGCGTCGGTACCGCATCCGAATGAAACGAGCTGAACGAGATTGATTCTGCTGTCGCCGCTGTCCGCAACGAATTTCGCCGCGGCATAGAGGCGGGAGTGGTAGGTCCACTGGTCGAGAACATTGGTTGCGAACTTGCTGACATGCTCGCTGATTGAATCCTCTGTCACGAGAACGGCGCCGCACTCGCATATGAGCTTGTCTATGCCGTGGTTTACCTCGCTGTCCAGATGATAGGGTCTGCCGCACAGGATGATGACGGGCAGATTCTTTTCCTTCGCGAGAGCCATATATTCGTCGCCCTTGGCTCGCACGAGATTCATATAGCTGTCATATTCTTTATATGCCGCGTCAACCGCCGCCTTTGTTTCCTCGGCGGATATACGGTCGAGCTTTTCGCAGAGAATTTTGTGAATTCTCGGCACGAAATCTTTTCTGCGGTGAATTCCCACATAGTCCCATATAAAGTTGAGGTCATTGAGCGAACGGATGTTTGAGCGGATGACCTCAGGATAGTAGGCGACAACCGGGCAGTTGTAATTGTTGTCACCGAGACCCTCGTCAATGTTATATGTCATACAGGGATAGAAGATGTTCTTTATTCCCTGATTGATAAGCATTTCAATATGGCCGTGCATCAGCTTCGCGGGATAGCAGACCGTGTCGGACGGGATGGTGTGCTGACCGAGCAGATAGAGCTTTCTCGTTGATTCGGGAGTTGTTACGACCTCATAGCCGAGGGAGGTGAAGAAGGTGTGCCAGAACGGGAGAAGCTCATACATATTGAGCCCCATCGGAATACCGATTTTTCCGCGTTTTCCGGGAACGGGTTTATATTTTGAAAGCAGTTCCTTTTTATAATCATACAGATTATACTGAACCTTTGCGTTTCCTCCGGAAACCGGCTTGCTGCATCTGTTTCCGCCGATGTATTTCCTTGAGCCGCCGAAGGTGTTTACGGTCAGGCGGCAGTGGTTGGCGCAGCCGTTGCAGGTGATTGCCTTAACGTCGTGGGTGAAGGATTTGAGTTCCTCCGGGGTGAGCAGGGTGCTGTTGCCTTTATTGTGCTCGAGAGCGTAAACCGCGGCGCCGTATGCGCCCATAAGTCCCGAAATATCGGGGCGGACAACGTCTCTGCCTATTTCTTTTTCAAACGCGCGCAGAACGGCGTCATTGAGGAATGTTCCGCCCTGGACCACGATGTTTTTGCCGAGGTCGTCTGCGCCGGAGGCGCGGATAACTTTATAAAGCGCGTTTTTGACAACGCTGATTGAAAGGCCTGCCGAGATATTGTCTATGCTTGCGCCGTCCTTCTGCGCCTGCTTGACCGAGGAATTCATAAAGACCGTGCATCGTGAGCCGAGATCTACGGGCTTTTGCGCAAAAAGTCCGAGACGGGCAAACTCGTCAATACTGTAATCCCAGGCGCTCGCAAAGGTCTGGAGGAAGGAGCCGCATCCCGAGGAGCACGCTTCATTGAGGAAAATGTTATCAATGACGCCCCTGCGGATTTTGAAGCATTTTATATCCTGGCCGCCTATGTCAATAATGAAATCAACATCGGGTCTGAAATGACGCGCGGCGGTGTAGTGCGCGATGGTTTCGACTATTCCGGTATCGGCACCGAAAGCGTTTCTGATGATTTCCTCGCCGTAACCCGTGACCGCCGAATACTCAATTTTAGTTGACGGGAATTTTTCATAAAACTCCGTCAGGAATTCTCTGACCGCGTTTACGGGATTTCCGTTGTTGGTCATATATTTGCTGAAGACGATTTCGCATTTCGTGTTTATGACCGTGCACTTGATTGTCGTTGAGCCGGCGTCGATTCCGAGGAAAAGCTTTTCGCCGGGAATCACCGTGTCTGTTTCCGCGACGGAATCCTTCGCGTGGCGTGAACGGAATTCTGCGTATTCCTCCTCGCTCTCAAAGAGAGGCGGGCAGCTGATATAGCCGGCGTCGGATTCGTAACTGCCGATTTTCTTTACGATTTCATCGAGGCTGACAGGTTCGGCGTCGGGTGAGAAAGCCGCGCCGAGCGCGACATAATAGAGTGAGTTTTCGGGGCAGTGACCGTGAAGTTTCAGCGTGTCGTCAAAGCTTTTTCTGAGCTCGGGAATAAATGAAAGCGGTCCGCCGAGATAGACGACGCTGCCCTTGATTTCGCGCCCCTGGGAGAGACCGGCGACGGTCTGGTTGACAACCGCCTTGAAGATACTTGCCGCGACATCGCTCTTTTTCGCTCCCTGATTGAGCAGGGGCTGTATATCGGATTTCGCGAAGACTCCGCAGCGCGACGCGATTGTGTATATCTTTTCGCTCTTTTCGGCAAGGCCGTTCATATCCTCTACGCCTACGCCGAGAAGGGACGCCATCTGGTCAATGAATGCTCCTGTTCCGCCGGCACACGAGCCGTTCATACGAACTTCGGTGCCGCCTGTGAAGAAGAGGATTTTGGCGTCTTCGCCTCCGAGTTCGATAACGGCATCGGTGCCGGGGATCAGTTTCATAACAGCGATTCTTGTCGCATAGACTTCCTGAACAAACGGAAGCCCGAGCTGACGGGCAAATCCCATTCCCGCAGAACCGGAGACGGCAAGGGACGCATTCGCGAATTCCGGATGCTCCGTCAATATATTATTCAGCATTTCTGCCGACTTGGATGTTATCTGTGAAAAATGACGCAGGTACTTTTTATATACGATATTTCCGCTGTCATCAACGGCGACGCATTTCAGAGTAGTTGACCCCACGTCAAGCCCGATATTCATGATAGGTGTTCTCCTTAAATCAACTTATTTTTTTAATCTGTCCCGATTTTTCGTCTTCAATATTCTCAAGCATGAGTTTTCCGATTTCGTTTCTTAATTTTTCGTTTGCCTCGCGGGTTGTCATATTCCCGACGGAAAACGGTTTACCGAATCTGACGGTCAGGTTTCTGCTTCTGAAAACATAGTCGCCCGTTACGCCGACCGGAAGCACGAGGGCTCCTGTCTTTGCGGCCATCGCGACCGCTCCCTCTTTGAAGGGAAGCAGGAAAGCGTCTGTTCTGTTTCTTGTGCCCTCGGGGAAGATACCGATTGCGCCTCCTCTGCGCAGTACGGTTATAGCCGACATCGCCGAGGCGAAATCCTTTCCGTTTCTGTTGACCGGAATACATCCGGCAAATCTGAAGAAGTGACGCAGGCCGCCTTCGAAATATTCCTTTTTAGCCATATAGTTAATCGGTCTGCGTGTGGATATTATCGTAAGGCACTGGTCAAAAAGATGTATGTGATTGCAGGCGATGACCAGCGCTCCGTTTTCAGGAATGTTTTCTTTCCCTATAATCGACGGAGTGAACCAGAACCGGAACAGAGGATTGAGAACCGGCGTCATCAGCCGGTATCCGAATGTTCCCGGATC
>JAFWRV010000232.1 GCA_017519685.1 Clostridia bacterium | reverse complement strand
CGTAGTCTTCTTCGTAATAGTCATCTTCCTCACCGTCATCTGACGGATTATACATGAACTGCTCAACTCCGTTGTCGCTCATCTTTTCGGAAGTGTAAAGCGGAGCGGGAGGTGCGCTGACGGGAGCGCTGACCGGAGCGTTGATTACGGGATTGAATCCGGAAACGGATTCGTCAACCGGCGCGAATCCCGGAACGGTATCTTCAGCGGACACCGCGGGAGCGGCAGCGGGAATATCCTGCTGTACGGGCTCTGAGGGAGCCGGAGCTTCCTGCTGAACATTTTCCTCAGCTGCGATATCTCCGGTAAGACCGAAGAAATCAATTTCTATCGGCTCCTCATCAACGGGCTTTTCCATCTTGGGAATCAGTGATTCCTTTTTGTGAGTGGGAGCCGCTGCTTTGGGAGCTTTTGTCTGAGCGATGAAATCTCTGTCGAAATCGTCCAGACTTTTAAGCTTAAAATCGTCCATAAAAAGAACTGCCTTTCGTTTTATATTCGGTAACTGATTATTTAATAAGGTCTTTGAGTGCCGAGCCTTCTTTTGCGAGAGCAACTATAAGAGAATTGATTTTCTCAACGTTTGCGGAGATATCCGCCGCGGGCGCCGACGCTGCGGCAGGGGAGCCCTTGAGAGTTTTGTTTTCATCTGAAAGAGCGCGGCAAATCTTCTTGAGTTTTTCGTTGTCGCTCTTGATATTGTTGGCATATTCAAAAACTTTTTTATATTCCGCTTTGAGCTTGTCAATGTAGTTTTCAACTTCCGCGCAGCTGTAACCCTGAGCTTCAAAATTGAATAATTCCTTGTTTTCCATTTATAAAATCCTCCTTTTAAAAAGTATAATTTATGATATATTAACATAACCGTCTATAAAATACAACACCGAAATTAAATTTTTTTGCCTCGGATGAGAAAATTTGAAACAAACACTTGACAAAGCAACAAATGCGTGATATCATACAACTGTAATAGCACAGATATCACAGTTATACAGGAGGTGGTCGTAATGATTTCGGTCGATAAGCAGAGCAGAGTTCCGGTTTATGAGCAGATTAAAAATCAGATTGTAACTTTAATCCGTCTCGGCGTTTATCCCGAGGACTCAAAATTGCCGTCAATAAGACAGGTTTCATCCGAAACTTCGGTAAATGTCAATACGGTAAAAAAGGCATTCGCGGAGCTTGAAATCAGTGGAGTAATTTATACTGTTCCGGGAATGGGATGCTTTGTCAGCAAGTCGGCTCTGGAAAACTCGGCTGTTACCGCAAGAATAATCAGGGACATTACCGAAAATTTCAGAACGGCAAAATCGCTCGGAGTTACTGAAGACTCGATTATCAACATTCTTAAAAGCATCTACGGAGGTGAGGAAAAATGATTTCCGTTAAAAATGTAACTAAGAAATACGGCGATTTCACAGCCGTTGAATCAATCTCTTTTGAGGTGGGGGACGGCTCTATTTACGGCCTTGTCGGTTATAACGGAGCGGGAAAAACAACTCTTCTTAAAACCGCCGCCGGAGTTTACCGCGCGGATGCGGGTCAGGTCCTCTTTGACGGAAAAGAAACCTTTGAAAGCCCGGAGGTAAGGAACAGACTGTTTTATGTTCCGGATGAAATATGGTTTGAGCCGTTCAGCACTATTGAAAAAATGGCACAGTTTTACGCCGGATATTATCCGGATTTCAATTTCGGCACACTCGATAAACTCTGCGAGGTGCTGAAACTCAATAAAAAAGATAAACTCAACTCTTTCTCAAAAGGTATGCAGAGACAGGCGGAAATGATACTCGGAATGGCAACAACCCCGAAGTATCTCCTGCTTGACGAATCATTTGACGGACTCGATCCTGCAAAGAGAAACATTATGAATTCGATGATAGTTGATTATGTTGCCGAGAAGAACTGCTCCGTCATTATCTCATCGCATAACCTTCACGAAATCTCTGATATCTGCGACCATGTTGCTCTGATAAACGGAAAGCAGATTGCTCTCGACTGCTCGGTTGATGATATCAGCGCGGACAGATGCAAATTCCGTCTTGTTTTCGCCGATGAAAAAACAGAGGATGACTTCAGCGGATTTGATATCAAGAAATTCAGAAGCGACGGAAAAATCCTGACGGTTTCGCTCAAGGGTGATGCCGATGAAAACGAGGAAAAACTCAGAGAAATGAATCCGCTTCTGCTTGAAAAATTCCCGCTTACACTCGAAGAAATATTCCTTGAAGAAATGGAGGGTTCGGATTATGACTTCAAAGAAATCTTTGCCTGATCCTTTCGGCTTTACCGTCAGACGCACGATAAAGAAAAACTGGTTTCTCGGCGCGGCAATAAGCGTTATTCTGCTGCTTTATTATTCACAGATCTGGTCATACATCAGCCGGTACCGTTATTTGCTGAAAACAGATGCCATCGCCGCCCGGGCGCTGAAAACAGATTCTTATTTATATTTATTCCGCGGTTACGAGGAATTTGATACGCTGTCCGGTATGTTTATCGGATTAATTGCTGTTCTGGTTGCCGTTGTACTCTCGTTTTTCATTTTCAGTTTTCTGATGAACAAAGGTTCAACCAATGTATATTTCAGTCTCGGTGTTTCACGCGAAAAACTTTTTTCTTCGCTTTATTTGTCGGGCATCATTATTATGGCCTGCGGCGTGTTTGTTCCGGTCGCGGCGGTAACAGCCGGCAACGCCTGCTTTTTCGGGCCGAGCCGTGAATTGTTCTTTTACGCGGCAAATGTTTTCCTGAAAATATTTATTTCCCTCAGTTACACATTTACGGTGTTTACGCTTGCGCAGATTGTTCTCGGGTCAGGACTGGAAGCCGTTGTTATGGGCGCTGTCTGCTTTGCTTCACCGCTTATGATGATTTACACCGCCGGCAATTTTGCGTCAATTCTTGTACGCGGTTCACCTTATATTCTTTCCACTTTCAACTCGCAGTCAGTCAGACTGTTCGGCGGAGAATATATTGATACACAGATGGAAATCGAAAAAGTCAGCGGTAAACTTTTCCCGACGGCATTCGATTATAATCTGAGCAGAATTCCCTGTGTCATGAGGGATCAGAGAAATGCTCTCGGCGAATATTTTTCTTCGCGCGCTTTCATTGCGCCGGTAATCCTGCTTGCTCTCATAGCGGTCGGAGCCGTAATATGCGGAATCCTTTTTAAACGCAGAAAGAATGAGAAAACCGGCTTCATGGGAATGTGTACTCTGATTGAGGGCTACTGCGTTGTAACAGTCGGCAGTTTCCTTGCCGCGGTAGTATCTGAAATTGTAGTGAACGATATTGATACATCATACAAAAACAAGTGCCTGGCTGTTGTGTTAACCGGTATTGTTATTATGGCAATCGGCTACACGGTTGTTGATTTAATCAGTGTCCGTTCACTTAAAGAATACCGTAAAAGATTTAAAAATCTGATTATAGAACTCGGTGTGTTCTGTCTTATTGCAGCGGTATTTGTAACCGGATTTTTCGGAAAATTCTATAAAATCCCGACGGCGGATGAAGTCAAATCCGCAAGCGTAACCGTCAACAGGGACGCGCTCGGGGATTTTGACGGAAATAGCCCCTACGGGTATGGCTATACTTCAGACAGTTACAGCGAAAACGGGCTCAGAATTGACGCGTCTCTCTCGCTTACAACTGAAACAACCATAATGACGCCGGGATTCACAGACAAAGCGGATATTGAAAAAATTATTTCCGTGAATCGGAAAGCAGATAAAGAATCAACCGGAAAACCGGACTATCATTTCGGCGGCGGTCTTTCGGGAGAAGACACGGTTCCCTGTGTAATCAGATTTGAATACGAACTCAATAACGGGAAAAAAGTTAAAAGAATGTACAAGGCAGCTTCAATAGATTCAATAACCGAACTCGCCGAGCTTGCGGAAACAGAACATTACCGCAAAACGGTTTCGGAGAATCTTTCTCCCGGTTCAACAAGATATGAAGCTGTTTTACAGGAAGATATCTGGGTTAATGCTTATTCTCCCGATTATATCAACGCGACTCAGGTTGGCGCGCTTTCAACCCGCGCCGGGAAGGAAAAACTCCTTGAAGTCCTGAATAAGGATATTATTGACGGCACGCTGCCGCTCAACTATATTTCGTCATCACCTCTTATCGGTTATTTGGCTTTTTCCCATTCGTTAAATGGTCTTCCGGAAAACGGTATTCCCGATGGCGAAGAAGAAAGCTATTACACCGATGTGCCGATGACAGAAGAGAATTTCGATTATCTCAATTCCGCATTCGCGGTATTCCCTGTTCATGAAAATATGAAAAATACAGTTGAATTTATAAAAGAGAACGGCCTTATGAAATATTTTGAGAAGGGAACCGTTAAAGTGAAATCAGTCACATGCTTCAAGTATGAAGATGAGTCGAAAGACAGTTACCGTACGATTTTCAGCTCATTTATGCTCTCGGGAAGGATTGTTTTCCCGGATGCCGAAGCTTATATGGTATATCAGGTAGATGAATACGGCAACGAAATCGAATTTTCATTAAAGGACAGGGGATATGATATTCCGGCAAACGCAAAGAAGATTACAGATAAGGCGGAGATTGAAAATATTCTTTCCTCAGTCAGACTCAAATATCCCGAGTATTGTGAAGGAAATTTTGTTCTTATTCAATATGAAAACGGTGTCGACGTCATCGGATATGTTCCCTCGGAATTAAAGTAATACAACAGAATATATGCCGCTCCGGTATTCCGGGGCGGCATTTCTGCTTAAAAAAATTTATTTACCCCTTGACAAGGTAGGTAAATCGTGATATAGTGTCATTAACCTACCGCAGAGATAGGTTAAAAGGAGGCACGCATGACAACTATTCTTATCTCAATGCTGAGAAATAATTTCAGATTCGGCCGATGTTGTTGAAAATTCAGTAAAACACTTAAAAACACTTCCAAAAACAATTAATAAAAAGTTTTTTCAACAATAAAGGAGAATAATTATGAGTAAAATTTATAAAGCGGCAGATG
>JAFWRV010000231.1 GCA_017519685.1 Clostridia bacterium | reverse complement strand
ATACGGTATTTATCCCGCGTATAAAGATTTTTACGCGCTGCATATCTTCTTTGACTCGCGTACCACGCGCAAGGAGTGCGAGGCGTTTATCAAAGAGTATTTTGAAATTGTGAAATCCGAAATAATTCCGACAAGGAAGATTCCGGAAATTACCGATGAACCCATAATCTGGAGATATTTTGTTACACCTCTTAAATCCGTTCTGGCGGATTTGCAGCTTGACGAAAAGGAATTCGTTGTCAGGACAGTTGTTAAAATCAATGCGGAAATGAAGGGCGCTTATGTTTTTTCAAGCGGTAAAAATATGGGCACATTCAAAGCGGTCGGCTTTCCCGAAGATGTCGGCGTATTTTTCAGACTTGATGAATATGAGGGATATTCCTGGACTGCTCACGGCAGATATCCCACAAATACACCCGGCTGGTGGGGCGGCGCCCATCCGTTTACTCTGCTTGATTATTCAATAGTCCATAACGGTGAAATATCTTCTTACGACGCGAACAGGCGTTTTATAGAAATGTTCGGCTATAAATGCACTTTGCAGACAGACACCGAAGTTATCACCTATATAATGGATTATCTTATAAGAGTCCAGGGGCTGTCACTTAAAGACGCGGCGAGTGTTGTCGCCGCTCCTTTCTGGAGCACCATTGAAAACAAAAAAGATGAAAAAGAGAAAGAAAAACTGAAATATCTGCGTACCATGTTTCCCGGCCTGCTGATTACCGGTCCTTTTTCAATAGTACTTGGATTTGACGGCGGACTTATGGCGTTGAACGACCGCCTGAAGCTGAGGTCGCTTGTCACGGCGGAAAAGGATGACAGGGTATTTATCGCGAGCGAAGAGGTCGCGATAAGAGTTATGGAGCCCGATGCCGTTAATGTGCGGGCGCCCGCAGGGGGAGAGCCCGTTATAGTAACTCTGAAGGACGGTGTTATCAGTTGAGCGTGGAATTTTTATATCCTGAATTTGAAGTTATAAGAAACAGCGACCGCTGTATTGCCTGCCGTGTATGTGAGAGGCAGTGCGCGAACGAAGTCCATTCATTTGACCCGGCGCGCGGGATAATGAAAAGCGATGAATCAAAGTGCGTCAACTGTCAGAGATGTGTTTCGCTCTGCCCGACAAGAGCGCTTAAAATTGTCAAAACAGATTGCACACTCAGAGAAAACTGCAACTGGCAGAATGATACAATAAGAGAAGTATATAAACAGTCAAACAGCGGAGGAGTGCTACTGTCATCAATGGGAAATCCTAAACCTATGCCGGTTTACTGGGATAAGATGCTCATTAACGCTTCCCAGGTTACCAATCCTCCGATTGATCCTCTGCGCGAGCCGATGGAAACAAAGGTGTTTCTCGGAAAAAAGCCGGGGAAAATCGAAAAGGACAAAGACGGAAATATCATAAACAATATGCCGCCTCAGATTGAGCTGACGATGCCTGTGATGTTTTCCGCGATGAGTTACGGCTCAATCAGTTACAATGCCCACGCTTCTCTTGCGAGAGCGGCGGAAGAGCTCGGAATCATCTATAACACCGGCGAGGGCGGCCTGCACGAGGATTTTTATAAATTCGGTAAAAACACCATTGTCCAGGTGGCTTCCGGCCGTTTCGGCGTTCACGAGGATTATCTGAACGCGGGAGCCGCAATTGAAATCAAAATGGGTCAGGGCGCAAAGCCGGGTATCGGAGGCCATCTTCCCGGAGAGAAAATAGTCGGCGATATTTCACGCACCCGTATGATACCGGAGGGCTCCGATGCCATTTCTCCCGCGCCGCATCACGATATTTATTCGATTGAGGATTTGCGGCAGCTTGTCTATTCCCTTAAAGAGGCAACCGAGTATAAAAAACCCGTTATTGTCAAAGTAGCCGCCGTGCATAATATCGCCGCCATCGCGAGCGGTATAGCCAGAAGCGGGGCGGATATAATCGCGATAGACGGATTCAGGGGAGGAACAGGCGCGGCGCCAACGCATATAAGGGATAATGTCGGCATTCCGATAGAGCTTGCCCTTGCGGCGGTTGACAGCCGTCTGCGTGACGAGGGAATAAGAAACAATGTTTCCCTTATCGCCGGCGGTTCCGTCAGGAGCGCGTCGGATGTTGTCAAGGCAATTGCGCTCGGCGCGGACGCCTGCTATATCGCAACAGCCGCGCTTCTCGCTCTCGGCTGTCATCTTTGCCGTACCTGTCAGTCAGGCAGATGCAACTGGGGAATTGCTACTCAGAAGCCGGAACTTGTCAAACGGCTGAACCCCGATATCGGCAGTCAGCGTCTTGTTAATCTTATGAATGCCTGGCGTCACGAAATCAAGGAAATTATGGGCGGTATGGGTATCAATTCAATTGAAGCGCTGAAAGGAAACCGTCTTATGCTCCGCGGAATCGGGCTTAACAGTAAAGAACTCGAAATTCTCGGTATTTCACACGCGGGCGAATAATAATCAACGAGGATATAAAAATGAGAAGAGTTTACGTGAATGAAGAATGGTGCCTTGGCTGCCATCTTTGTGAATATAACTGCGCTTTTGCAAATTCGGGGCTGAAGGATATGGCGGACGCTCTCAGAGGAAAGCCGATTTTTCCCCGTATTCATATTGAGGGAAACGAAAAGGTTTCCTACGCGGTTTCCTGCCGTCACTGCACTGACCCCATCTGTGTCAAGAGCTGTATCGCGGGGGCGATTTCAAAATCCGACGGCGTGGTAAAAATAGATAAAAACAAATGCGTCGGATGTATGACCTGCGTTCTTGTCTGCCCTTACGGCGCTCTTGCGCTCAACGAGGACGGCGTGATGCAGAAATGTGAGCTGTGTACTCAGAATTCAGACGGAGAGCCCGCCTGCGTCAGGGGCTGTCCGAATAAAGCGATAGTTTTTGAGGAGAGGTGACGGCAATGGATAAATTCGTGATTATCGGAAACGGCGTTGCCGCGGCAGGATGTATTGAAGGCATCAGAAGCACAGGAAACAAGGGAAAGATAACCGTGATTTCCGCGGAAAAGCACGGTGTTTACTGCCGGCCTCTGATTTCCTATTATCTTGAGGATAAAACCGACACGGAAAGAATGAAATACCGTGACGACGGTTTTTATGAAGAAAATAACTGCGATGTCATTTACGCTGAAGCTGTAAAGATAGATAAAAAAAACAGCAGTGTCATACTTGATAACGGAGAAACCGTACCGTATTCAAAACTCTGTGTCGCAGCGGGATCGTCACCTTTTATTCCTTCTTTTGACGGTATTGAAACAGTTGAAAAGAAATTCAGTTTTATGACTCTCGACGATGCTTTGACGCTGAAAAAAGAACTTTCTTCAGATAAGGATGTTCTTATTATCGGAGCGGGACTTATCGGTCTTAAATGCGCCGAGGGGATATACGGAAAAGTCAGGTCGATTACCGTATGCGACCTTGCGGACAGAATCCTTTCAAGCATACTCGATGAAGATTGCGCGAAAATTATGCAGAGTCATCTTGAAAGCCGGGGGATTAAAATAATGACCGGTGACAGCGCGGTCAGATTTGAAGGCAAAAAAGCTGTAATGAAAAGCGGTAAAACCGTTGAATTTGATATTCTTGTTATTGCTGTCGGCGTAAGACCCAATACATCGCTGATTAAAGATATCGGCGGAAATGTCAACAGGGGAATAGCCGTCGGCTCAAACTGCGAAACTTCAGTTGAAAATATTTATGCCGCAGGCGACTGTACCGAGTGTACCGATATCTCCGACGGTAAAAGCAAAGTAATAGCCATAATGCCGAATGCCTATATTCAGGGCTTCACGGCGGGAGTTAATATGGCGGGAGGAAACGCGGAGTTTGACAACGCCGTTCCGATGAATTCAATCGGATTTTTCGGACTGCACGCGATGACCGCCGGCAGTTACGGCGGCAGTATGTATGAGGAAAAATCGGAGGGCAGAATCAAGCGCCTGTTTACAGAGAATGACAGACTTACCGGATTTATGCTTATAGGTTATACGGAAAGAGCGGGTATTTACACCTCTCTTATCAGGGAAAAAACTCCTCTTTCATCGCTTGATTTTGATGCGCTCAGGAATGTCGCAGATTTCACGTCGTTCCCGGCGGAAAGCCGCAGGCACAGCTTCGGAGGTGAGGTTTGATGATTATTGATACCGGAGGAATGGAATACAGGGAAATAAACAGCGCTCTCCGCGCCGCAAGCGATGAAATTAAACTTACAGGATGTCTGGGGCAGCGTTTCATTGCCGCAGGAGTTTCGGGAAAGACAATTGAAATTGAGGGAATCCCCGGAAACGCACTCGGAGCTTATCTAAACGGCGCGAAGATTACAGTTAACGGCAACGCGCAGGACGCTGTCGGCGACACGATGAACAGCGGCGAAATCGTTATCCGCGGTGACGTGGGTGACGCGGTCGGTTACGCCATGCGCGGCGGAAAAATCATAATCAAAGGCAACGCGGGTTACCGCGCGGGCATACATATGAAAGCGTATAAAGAGAAAATGCCCGTCATGGTAATCGGCGGAGCAGCCGGAAGTTTTCTCGGGGAATATCAGGCAGGAGGCCTGATTGTTGTCCTCGGCCTTGAAACTGAAGGGAAAAGAATTGTCGGCAATTTTCCCTGCACCGGAATGCACGGAGGCAAAATGTTTATCCGCGGCAGCTGTGAGGATATAGTTTTCCCGGCAGGTGTAACCGTCACTCAGGCGGGTCACGAAGACATTGAAGAAATTAATCCGTATATACTTGAATACTGTGAACTCTTCGGATATAATACAGATGAGGTCCTGTCCGGAGATTATACTTTAATCACGCCGGATACAAAGAATCCTTATAAGCAGATGTATGTGGCCAATTAAATGAAAGCAGGTAAAGTTATGAAATATTCAAGCGAAGAAGTATTACAGTATATTAAAGAGGAGGATGTCAAATTCATCCGCCTCGCGTTCTGCGATGTTTACGGCAGGCAGAAAAACATTTCTATTATGCCGGGTGAGCTGCAGCGCGCCTTTGAATACGGAATTGCTTTTGACGCTTCGGCTATCGCAGGTTTCAGGGATGAGGTGTTTTCCGATTTGTTCCTGCATCCCGATCCTGATACCCTCTCATTTCTTCCCTGGAGACCCGAGCACGGCAAGGTAGTGCGAATGTTTACCACAATTAAAAATCCCGACGGCTCGGTATTTGAAAGCGACACGAGAAGTCTGCTCAAGAAGGCGGTTGACGATGCGGCCAAAGCGGGATATTCCTTTAATTTCGGCACTGAGCAGGAATTTTATCTTTTCAATCTCGACGAGAACGGTCAGCCGACGAATATTCCTTATGACAACGCGGGTTATATGGATATCGCTCCGTTTGACAAAGGAGAAGACATCCGCCGTGAAATATGCCTGACTCTCGAGCAGATGGGTATTTATCCCGAGAGCTCGCATCATGAGCAGGGGCCGGGGCAGAACGAGATTGATTTCCGTTATTCCGACCCGATTACAACGGCCGACAATACTCTGACTTTCCGCACGGTTGTCAGAACTGTTGCCCGCAGAAACGGTATTTATGTTGATTTCGGGCCGAAGCCGATTAAAGACGCGCCCGGTAACGGATGCCACATAAATATGTCCGTCAAGCCCGACAGCGGCTCTGTAAATCTCTGTTATATGATAGCGGGCGTGCTTGACAAAATCAGGGATATGACCGCTTTCCTCAATCCGTCTGAGGATTCCTACGCGCGTTTCGGGCAGAATAAGGCGCCTGTTTTTGTGTCCTGGTCCGCGGAGAACCGTTCTCAGCTTGTCAGGATTCCGGCGGCAGTCGGCGAATTCCGCAGGGCGGAGCTCCGTTCTCCCGATCCGTCTGTTAATCCTTATCTCGCGTTCACGCTTCTGATTTACGCCGGTCTTTACGGTATTGAAAATAAACTTGATTTGCCCGATGCCGCCAATATCAATCTTTTCACGGCGGATGACAGCGTCAAGTCAAAGTTTGCCCGTCTGCCGGGCAGCCTGGAAGCGGCGCGCAAGGCAGCACAAAACAGTGATTTTGTCAGATCCTGTCTGCCGAAATCCATTTTCGATTTGTATTGCGGAAAATAATTCTTTAAAAATCTGCCGGAAGGAGGGGAGTAAATGAGTCTGAGAGAACATATTTACAGCGTTCTTATTGTTTCTTCATCACAGGTATTGAATAACTCGGTGACTTCGGTGCTCCCCGAATCAAAGTGCAGTCCCGTAATATTCGTAAACAGTGTCAGCGAAGCAAAGAGAAAACTTTCCGAACGTCAGTTTGACTTCGTTATTGTCAATACTCCTCTTCCTGATGATTTCGGAACGGGTTTTGCGATTGATACCTGCAGTAATTCAAAGGGAACGGTAGTTCTGCTTCTTGTAAAGAGCGAGCTTTACGGCGATATCTATGAGAAAGCCGCGGAGTACGGCGTCTTTTTGCTGGAAAAGCCGATGTCAAAATCAGCGTTTATAACCGCCGTCAACTGGATGGTCAGCGCGCGTGAAAGACTGCGCAAGGCGGAAATCAAAACTCTCAGCGTTGAAGAAAAAATGGAGGAAATCCGCCTGGTCAACAGAGCAAAATGGATGCTTATTGACGGGCGCGGTATGGACGAGCCCTCCGCTCACCGCTATATTGAAAAGCAGGCAATGGACAGATGCGTTTCAAAATCTGAAATCGCTCTGGAAATTATCAATAATAAGACAGATTAATCTGTATAATGCTATTTACTCTTATAATTTGATACAAAGTGAATAAACATTAATAAAGAGGTTTATGCCGTTGCAGGTATAGACCTCTTATTTTATATCATTGACT
>JAFWRV010000230.1 GCA_017519685.1 Clostridia bacterium | reverse complement strand
TTTCTGCAGGTGTATCAGTACCGCATTACAGAAAAGAAGGAACGGCTCAGGTCAACGCACTATGAAGAGGTATCACAAACCTTCAAAGATGCATCTGAAGCTGGCGTAGATTTCTGGGAAATCCAGATGAATTTCAGACCGGAAGGGGTATCTCTTTACAGCGTGACGAGAAGCGAGGATTTATAAATTCTTGTTTATCTGACCGAATAATCAATAAAGCACAACACCCGGAGCGTGGGAGGATTAAAATGAACCGAAATACCATGAAATCGGTAAATATTATGAATTTCGTGCGGCAGTGTGAGCCCCGCAGCGAATCTGTTGATAAAATTCTTTTTGAAACCACAAAAAAACAGCTGGCGCTGGTAAATGAGCTGCAGGTTCCTAACACGTTTCTTTTGCAGTATGACGCGCTTTGTGATGACAGATTTGTAAAGCTTTTCAAAGAGGAAGCAGGTCCGCTGACTGAAACCGGGCTGTGGTATGAGATTGTTGAGCCGCTGAACTCCGCCTGCGGGATGAAATATGAGAGCGAGTACGGCTGGAAATGGGACTGGCATATAAAGCCCGGCTTTTCCATGGCATATACGCCGGATGAGCGTGACAGGCTGATTGATGAAGCCATGCGGAAATACAAAGAGATTTTCGGTGATTATCCCGGAACTGTGGGCTCGTGGCTGATAGATACAAGAACGGCTTGCAGACTGGCTGACAGATACGGAGTTAAGTGCCTTTGCATCTGCCGCGATCAGACAAATACGGACGCCTATTCGCTGGTCGGCGGATATTTTAACGGGGCGTATTATCCCTCGAGAAATAATATATTCACTCCCGCGCAGACAGCCGGAAATTCTCTCGGCATTCCTGTTTTCAGGCTCCTCGGCCCCGACCCCATACGCAATTATGACGGCATAAAATTTCTTTCCGAAAAAGAGGCGGAAGGCAGCCTTATGTGCACCCTTGAACCCGTATGGTTTGCCGGAAGCAACGCCGGATATGAAAGCGCGCTGCTTGATGATTTTTTCGGCGGCGAAACGCTGAATTTTGCCTACGCGCAAATCGGCCAGGAAAACAGCTTCGGCGACAGCGATATTATTTCGCCGCTTAAGCGTCAGATTGAAGCCATCCTGCAAAGAGGCGATGTCAGTTTTGAAAAGATGACGGAAACCGCGGAGAGATTCGGCAAAAGATTTGATTTTTCCACTCCGCCGAGCGTTACCGCGGGGCTTAAAAACCCGGGCGGAGAGGATGTTCAGTCCGTTTATTACCAGTGCAGAAACTATGTTGCCGATATTTTTCGCGACGGCAGCAGGGTGTTCATCCGTGCATTTTATCTTTTTGATGAGAATGTGCCCGAGCATTATATTGAAGATACCTGCGATTCGTTTTACGCTCTTTATGAGAATCTGCCCCTTGTTGATACAGTTGTCTGGTCGGAAGGGATAAGAGAGGGCATAGGCCTCACTCTTGACAAATCCGGCTCAGAGTTTTCATATGAGAATCTTCCGGATTCATCCGTAAAAATATCGTGGAAAGACAAGCATGTAATTTTCACGCCGGAGGGCATTGAAACTTCGGGCATACCCGAAATGACCTATGACCTGATGAACAGCGAAGCGGATATTGAAGCCGCCGGCCACCGGATTAACTATAAATACAAGGGCTCGCGCTACGGCCTGCTTACAAACGGAGACGTTACTTACGAAAACAATGTGATTACCGTAAAAGGAACCGATATTTATCTGACCCCGGTCAGGCAGTAAAACTCCGCTTTGCCGGGATGAATTAAACAGAAAGAATAATACAAATCGGGATTTAACGGAGTGTTTGGCGATGAAAGAAAACGTCCTTCAAGTAAAAAACCGAATTGAGTTCAGACAATGGCTAACCATTCATTCATTTGAAGAAACAGAATGCTGGATTATTGTAAAGCGGGGCAAACCGATTGACCCTGCTGTATTCTACTATTTGGATGCTGTTGAAGAAGCGCTTTGCTTTGGCTGGATTGACAGCACCCATAGAATCATTGAGGGCGTGAGGATGCAGAGATTCACACCGAGACGAAAAAGCAGTAAGTGGACGGAGCTGAATAAAGAACGCGTTCGTCGTCTGGAAAAGCTTGGTTTGATGACTGACGCAGGCAGAGCAGTCCTTCCTGCGATGGGGGTAAGGAGTTTTAAGGTCGATTCTGAGATTAAAGCAGCCCTGAAGCAGGAACGGGTATGGTCAAAGTTCAAATCGTTTCCGTCGCTTTACCAACGGGTAAGAGTGGGAAATGTTGCCTTTTATAAAAGACGTAATCCTGCCATGTATGAGCAAATGCTATCACATCTGATTGCAGAAACCAAAAAGGGACAGATGTACGGAGAATGGAATGACTATGGCAGGCTTTTGGACTATTAAATTCCGGTTTATCGGAATGAATCACGCAAAAAGAATAATACAAATCGGGAATTGTCGGGATTGTATAAATAATCGCCTTCGTTTTGAAGGCGATTATTTTGCATATCTCGCTTTGTATTCCTCTCCCCAAGTCCACAGACTGTCAAGAATCGGCTTCAAGGTCATTCCAAGTTCGGACAATTCATATTCCACTCTCGGCGGCACCTCTGCATAAGCAGTACGAATAACTAACCCGTCCGCTTCCATTTCGCGAAGCTGTGCGGTTAATACCTTTTGCGATACTGAGCCGACAGAGCGTTTGAGTTCGCCGAAGCGCTTTTTGCCGTCAATTAAATCCCTTAAAATCAACACTTTCCACTTGCTGCCGATGAGCGTTAAGGTTGTTTCAACAGGGCAAGCAGGGAGAGAATTCATATTAGTTTTCGCATCCATTCGTTTTCCTCCAAAAAAATTTCAGCCGAAAAGCCGCATAAATACACAATAGTTACTTTTTGGTAACTACGGCACTTTATTGTGCTTACTTTACAAAGTATACCAACTGCGATACAATTTAGTCAAGAGGTGAGAACAAATTCACCTCGAAAACCAATTTTATTTCGGAGGTCATTAAAATGAAAATTGCAGTGGTAGCAGCCGCAGGTAAGGCGGGCAGAAAAATCGTTCGTGAGGCAAAGGATAGAGGCTTTGAGGTAACCGCATTTGTGAGAAAGGAAGCTGAAATTGACGGAGCTGATAAGGTTGTCGTTCGTGATATTTTTGATTTGACCAAGGACGACCTTGCAGGCTTTGACGCAGTGGTTGACGCCTTTGGCGCATGGACAGAGGATGTTCTTCCGCTCCACAGCACAACGCTCTCCCATCTTTGCGATGTGCTTTCGGGAACAGACACAAGACTCCTTGTTGTAGGCGGCGCAGGCAGCCTTTATGTGAATGCGGAGCACACGCTTTGCGTATCTGACGGACCTGATTTTCCAGACATTTTTAAGCCACTTGCAGCGGCAATGGCGAAAGCACTCGGAGAACTCAGAGAAAGAAACGATGTAAAGTGGACTTATATCAGCCCTGCAGGCGATTTCCAAGCTGACGGCGAAAGAACCGGCAAATACATCCTTGCAGGCGAGGAGCTCACGCTCAATGCAGCAGGCGAAAGCATTATCAGCTATGCCGACTATGCAATCGCTATGGTTGACGAAATTGAAAAGGGCAACCACATTCAGCAGAGAATATCCGTTGTAAAAGAATAAAAACACATTAATAAATGCGTAACAGATGCAAGCTGTTGCGCATTTATGATATAATATAAGAACAAGGCGGTGACAGAATGACTCAAAGGGAAAGACTGGTATTTTTAACAAAGCATCTTATCGGCGAAAGTGACAGGTATAATATGATTGAAATACCTTCATCAGAGAAGGAACTGTTCATGCTTTATCGTTCGCTTGTTAATTTGCGTATGCCGAATACGATTGACGAAGAATATTTAAGGGTTGAGGACGAATATCTTAAAAACCTTATTGAAGAAAACGGTATAACAAAGGTTGAGGATTTAACCGAATCAGAACCCGATATCTTTCTTTGGCAGGGTGATATTACCACACTTCGCTGTGATGCAATCGTTAATGCCGCAAACTCACAAATGCTTGGCTGTTTTGTTCCCTGCCACAACTGTATTGATAACTGTATTCACACCTTTTCGGGCATAAGATTGAGGATAAAATGCGCTGAAATTATGAAAAAGCAGGGGCACGAAGAACCGACAGGCTCTGCAAAAATCACATCTGCGTACAACCTGCCGTGCAAGTATATTCTTCATACTGTAGGACCGATTGTAAACGGAGAACTTACCGAAAATAATTGTATTAAACTTGAAAGTTGCTATCGTTCCTGCCTTGAACTTGCGGAAAAGCATGAAATAAAAAGCATTGCCTTTTGCTGTATTTCAACAGGCGTGTTTGGATTTCCGCAAAAAGAGGCTGCTGAAATTGCGGTCAAAGCCGTAAGGCGCTATAAGTCTGAAACAAAAAGTAATATAAAGGTTATATTCAACGTTTTTAAGAACAAGGATAAAATAATTTATGAAAACATACTCGGATAAAATTAAAGAGATTAAAGGGCTGATTGACAGTGCAGACGCGGTGTTTATCGGTGCAGGCGCAGGACTTTCCACCGCTGCAGGCTTGACTTATTCCGGCGAGCGTTTTGACAAATACTTTTCCGATTTTAAGGAGAAGTACGGCTTTGATAATATGTACTACGGCGGCTTTATTATGGAAAAGTACAGTCCCGAGGAGCTTTGGGCTTTTTGGGCAAGAAACATTTGTATCAACCGCTATATGCCGATTCCGAAGGATACCTATCAAAAGCTGTTTGAGCTTGTGAAGGACAAGGACTATTTTGTTCTCACCACCAATGTGGACCACTGCTTTCAGCGCGCAGGTTTTGATAAGAAACGGTTATTTTATACGCAGGGAGATTACGGACTTTTTCAGTGCAGCGAGCCGTGTCATCAGCAGACCTACGATAACGAAGAAATTATCAAAAAGATGTATGAAGCCGAAAAGGATATGAAAATCCCGAGCGAGCTTGTTCCGAAATGCCCCGTCTGCGGCAAGCCGATGACGACAAATCTTCGCTGTGACGACACCTTTGTACAGGACGAGGGCTGGTATGTGGCATATAATCAGTACGAGGATTTCATCCGCCGTCACAAAGGAATGAAAATCGTTTATCTTGAACTCGGCGTAGGCTACAATACCCCCGTTATCATCAAATACCCGTTCTGGAAGTGGACGGCAGAAAACGAAAACGCCACCTATGTTTGTATTAATTTAGGCGAAGCAGATGCACCGACGGAAATCAAAAAACAGTCAATCTGCATTGACGGCGATATAAATACCGTACTCGAGGATTTACAAAAATGAACTATCTTGAATATCTTGTCAATGAAATACACTCAACCGTTGTGGCAACCGTGGATGAAAACGGCTTGCCCGTTACCTGCGCCGTGGATATGATGGACGCTGACGAAAACGGCTTATATTTTCTTACGGCAAAGGGCAAAAGCTTTTACAAAAGATTGGTGCAAAGCGGTTATCTCTCGCTGACGGCGCTCAAAGGCGAAAGCACGATGACAAGCGTTGCCGTATCCGTCAGAGGTAAGGTAAAGGAAATCGGCAGAGACAAGCTCCCCGACCTTCTTGAAAAGAATCCATATATGCTTGAGATCTATCCTACAAAGGAATCGAGACAGGCGCTGACCGTTTTTCAAATTTACAAGGGCGAAGGCGAATGGTTTGACCTTTCCCAAAAGCCGATTGAAAGAGCAAACTTCACCTTTGGCGGTGCAGAGCAAACACAAGAGGGATACTTCATCAATGACAACTGCATCGGCTGTCAGACCTGCGGCAGCGTCTGTCCTCAAAGCTGCATTGATTTCAGCACGATTCCCGCTGTTATCCACCGGAGCAACTGCCTTCACTGCGGGAACTGTCAATCCGTTTGTCCTGTCGGCGCAATTTTTAAAAAGAATTGAAAAAACAAATTCCGGTTTGTCGATATGTTCCCGTGAACTGGCAACCCTCAAAAACCGGTTGACATGTTCCTGGCCGCAAAATTGCGAACAGGCAGCAGTCTGTGGACATGTTTCCCTTTACCAACGAGAGGTATGAATTAGTAGTTTCATTTCCTCGTGCCATGTGGAGACGGTGTGCCTCTTGTGCCACCAAAAGAAGGACTTCATCTCAGCACCCCATGAACCCAAAGATGTTGAGATCTGAAACACAGATGGAAGGAAAACAGAGCATGCATGCAGCAAAACGGAACGTCCGGCTTGTCGAAGTGGACACAAAGAATCTGAATGACCTGATCAGGTTACAGCCGTTCGAATCACAGTATAACTTTGTTGCCGACAACTGCTACAGTCTGGCGGAAGCCTATGCCAATCTTTCGGCGGGCAGATATGCGCAGCCTTTCGTCACTTCCGGTCTGCGGGTCGGCACGGCAGCGGTCACCACGCGCGGCCTGAACGAAGCCGACATGGACAAGATTGCGTCGCTGATCGCGCTGGCAGCAACCGATTTTGAAGCAAAGAAAGCCGAGATCCGGGCGCAGGTGGACGCGCTGTGCAACGCGTATCCGCTGTATGCCTGAGCGCCGGGAACGGCGTACACTGCGCCGTAAAGACCAATGATCTGCTTATTATATTTGACAGCGGAGAAAAAACCGGTTTTGAATCATGTACAGGTGTGAAAAAACGACTGATTTAGTTTAAAAATCAGTCGTTTTGCTTTTCTATTTTTTCTTCAATCAGTTTTAGTAACTCACTGGGTTTGATATTTAGCGCATCAGAGAGCTTGAAAAAGGTTTCCAATGTTGGTTTTCTTTCTCCTCGCTCAATGGCGCTTAAATGTGTTCTGCCGATGTCAGCAAATCCACTGACTACTTCTTGTGAGAGGTGCTTTTTCTCTCTGCATTCTTGAATGACTTTTCCTACAATCCTTGCATCCAACATGCCTACACCTCCTTTATAGATAGTGTAGGTTATGATTTACTTTATAATGAATACAAATGTTGACAACAGAACACAAATGTGTTACAATATTT
>JAFWRV010000229.1 GCA_017519685.1 Clostridia bacterium | reverse complement strand
CGTCAACCTCATCGGCATTGTATGCGCCTGTGCTGACAGGCGTGAATTTAGCGTTGGTAATCTGTTCGGGTCTGAGCATTATTATTCACCCTCTCTTGTTAAAAATCTTCCTCATTGCCCGTTGCACCGCCGAACTCTTCACCGAGCTCGCCTGTTACGGGAACGTTATTGGGAGTTATGATATATGCTCTGCCGGCAACCTTTTTGAAGTCGCCGTCATTCGCATAGGAAACACCGTAAAGTACGTCGATTATTCTCTGAGCAACATCATTGGGGCAGGACTCAAGGTTCAGGACCACTATTCTCTTGTCCTTGAGAATATCCGCTACCTTGTTGACTTCTTCAAATCTGTCAATCTTCTGGAACACTACCTTGGGTCTGACGGGATTTGAACCCTTCTGTGAGTTGATGTTTACAACGTTTGAATTTCTTTCGCTTCTGGTATGGAACACCTGAGTTCTCTGCGCCGGCTGTGAAACGGGTTCATTGTTTTCCGCTCCGGGTGCATAGTCAAAATCATCGTCATAATCCTGACCCGCACTGTCTCCGTAAGTTTCGTCCGATGTGTTGATCCAACCGGTTATTTTGTCTTTGATGCTCATAAGTTTTTCCTCCTTAATATCGCCACCGCCTATGACGGTATTTTATATGTTTCAGTGTTTGTCCGTATAAATTCTCGGACCGAATATCGCGGAGCCCACTCTGACGAGATTCGCTCCGCCGAGAATAGCGGTTTCATAATCGCCCGACATTCCCATAGACAAAAAGTCCATATATATATTATCTCTTTTTTTACTGTCAATGTCAATAAAGAGTTTATACATATTTTCAAAAATATTTAATAATTTAAGGTTATTTTCGCAAATCGGCGCCACACACATCAGTCCGCACACCCTGATTCCGTCAATTTCCGCAATTTCTTCGGTTTTTTCCTCGGTTTCGTGAATATCGAAACCGAACTTGCTTTCCTCGTTTCCTACATTGACTTCAATCAGAATTTTCTGGGTGATGCCGTGATTTCTCGCCTGCTTCGCGATTTCGTTCGCTATTGAGAGAGAGTCAACCGACTGAATGACATCGACCTTCCCGATTATTTTTTTGACCTTGTTTGACTGAAGATGACCTATCAGATGCGGCGAAACCCCGTCAAGATTCAGCTCGGGTTCCTTTTCGAGAAACTCCTGAACACGATTTTCTCCTATCAGGTCAATTCCCGATTTTATCGCGTGATTTATTCTCGCGCTGTCAACGGTTTTGGTGACCGCCATAAGATGAACGTCCTCAGGCTTTCTTCCGGACCTGACAGCCGCCTGCGCTATTCTTTCGTTGATAACCTTAAGATTTTCTTCAATATCAATAAACGAAGGGTCAATCGATGACTTTTCCATTTTCAAGCTCCTTTCCGGAATAAACAATTTCGTCATACTGGGCAAGCCAGCCCGGAACCCCTGTTCTGTCCTCCGCGACAACAAAGTCGTCGTTGGAATATAACTCCTTTATACGGTTGAATTTTATGAGGTTTCCTTCCTTGATGTAAACGCCCTCGACGGATTCTTTCTTTAAGGAGCCGTCCTTCTGCCTCACATCCTCATTCGAAAACCTTATCGCGTCTTTTCTGATTCTGATGCCGGTGTAGTTTCTGACAACTATTTTTCCCGTGACTTTGCGCAAACCTGCAAGCGTTTCATTCATAAAAGAACATTTGAAAACGGCAAGACATTTTCCGTCATCGGTGAGCCGTTTGATATAAAGCCGCGCGGCTATCGGATCGGAATCTCCGAACATAAGGCTCATATTCCTGCCCGCTTCCACTCCGGACAGCTCATCGGCGGGAACTACGCAGGCGGCATACCATTCAAAGCCGTTTATGATTTTGCCGACTGTGTTTTCGGGCACTTCGCTTTTATCCGCTTCAAGCGCTTTTTCGAGCTTTTCGGGAGTCAGGGAATCTATCTTGTCAAAGCTCAGCGTCTTTTCATATCCGTCAAGATGACCGGCGTAAAATCCCGCCTTGGTGGCGGAAACCGTTCCGAGAGGTTTGACCGAGGTGAGCTTTGAAATCTGCTTTTTGAGGGCCGCTATCTGCTTTGAGCAGTCAACCTCCTCGCCGAGAGATATTCTCTTTCTGGAAAAGTTTTCGCTGAATGAAATCTCATCCGCGGCAAGAGATTTGTAGTCATTGTAATAGACCGCGTCGAGCATTGAGAAGAAATCGCCGTCTATCTCGCCCGTCAGTTTGCCGAGATCGAGATTTGCCAGACGCGCCTGCGAATTTATTTTTTCGTATGCTTCAAGCTTCTTTTTCAGGGAGAGGGACTCGGAGTAGTTTTCCGCGTCTTCTTCATTTGAAAACACCGCCGCTATCTTGCTTCCGTTGCTGACTTTGCCGCCGCTCTTGGCAAGAGATACCACGACGCCCTTTTTGTCCGCCTTGAGTATTTCCTCCTCGCGGATTATGAAGAAACGGGCGTCCGCTGTTTCGGAGACCGTGTGAACATAGGCGGTTTCTGTCTTATAGTTGCTTTCGGCGGATCTGTAAATGTTGATACCGAGGTAGCCTATGATTATTACCACAACCGCAACCGAGAGTATTTTGACAACTCTGTCGCTCTTCATACGTTCATCTCCCTTCAATGATTTTCATTGCCGCTTCAAGCAGTTCCTCATCCGAAGCGTAATCGTCTATATATAAAAAGTTCATTCGTTCGTCCCGCCTGAACCAGGTAAGCTGACGCTTGGCATAGCGTCTTGTCTGCATTTTCAGGCGCTCAACGCATTCCTCAAGTGTGCTCTCGTTTTCAAGAAACGGTCTCAGTTCCTTGTATCCTATCGCCTGAACCGCCGTGCCGCCCGGATTGCTTTTGAAAAACCGCTTTGCCTCTTCGAGAAGTCCGCGCTCAAGCATAATGTCAACCCTGCGGTTTATTCTGTCATAAAGAACGGCGCGGTCTCTCGCGTCAAGGCAGATTGCCGTAAGACTGTAAGGCGACGGTTCCGTTCTCGAAAGCTCATTCTGGAGCGTCTTTGTCCTGCCTGTCGCGTGGTATATTTCGAGCGCTCTCATTATCCTGCCGAGATCTTTTTCGTGCAGCACGGAAGCGGCTTCGGGATCAATCTCCGAAAGCTCTTTCAGCAGTGCGCCGGTCCCTTCCTTTTCCGCTCTTTGTCTTAACTGCTCACGGTAAACGGTATCGGTTTCTTCATCAATAAACCTGATGTTGTCAACGAGCGAAGTGTAATACAGCCCCGTGCCGCCGACCAGAACGGGTGTCCGCCCGCGGCCGCGGATATCGTTTATCGCCTCTTTCGCCGCTTTGCAGTAAGCCGCAACGCTGAAGGTTTCACCGGGTGAAACAAAACCGATAAGATGATGCCTCACTCCGCTCATTTCGTCCTCATCCGGCTTTGCCGTCGCGATATCCATTCCCCTGTAAATCTGCATTGAGTCGCAGGAAACCGCTTCGCCGTTTATTCTTTTGCAGACGCTGACCGCGAGGGAGGTTTTTCCCGAAGCGGTCGGACCGACTATCGCGATGAGAGGAATCTTATATTCTGCCAAAATTTTTCTCCAACTCTCTCTGTGTCATCTCAATCAATACGGGTCTGCCGTGGGGACAGTAACGTATATCGGGCATTGAAAACAACTGCAGAGCAAATTTTTCCATTTCATACTCCGATGTGAAATTCCCCGCCTTGATTGCGCTGCGGCAGGCAACGGAGTGATAAATCCAGTCAAGTTTTTCAAACATGACATCCTGTTTCTTGTCAACAAACCTGCCCGCTATCTCGGACAGAATACCCGGAACATCGTCAAAGTTCAGCTCCATCGGGCACTCTCTGACTATGACGGTTCCGTTTCCGAAATCCTCTACCTCAAAGCCGGCGCCGTTGATGACATCGATATTGTCAATAACCGCGGCGTATTCGTCTTTAGGCAGGTTGACCGTAACGGGAACGAGCAGAACCTGCGGAGACCTGTCGCCGCTTTGCTTTTTCAGACGTTCGTAAATAATACGCTCATGCGCGGCATGCTTGTCGATTATAATCAATTTCTTCTTGTATTCGCAGATAATGTAGGTCGAAAACGCTTCTCCGACAAGTCTGAAACCGTCCGGGTCAAAGCCGTTTTCAGCCGGCGCTTCGGCAGCGGGCTCCTCCGGAGTTTCTTTGTTTCCGGAAGGGGAGTTCAGAAGAATGTCCTCAGTGCTTGTCAGCGACTCATCGTCATCGGCGAGTTTATCCTCGGGAGAGCGCGCCGTCATCACGGTCTTTACCGGATTATACGGGACCGGCTCGGGAAGGCGCTCCGGCTTTTCAAACTTTTTCTTTTCGTTATCCGGTGTCACGGATACAGGCGGTGTCACAGGAATATGCCGATAGAAGTCATCGCTCCGTGGCTTCAGTTTAATCTGCTCCGCGGGAGCGGGCGGTTTTTCAGTATAACCGACCGGGAAAGTAAACGGTTTCGTTTCCTTTCTTTGAATCTGATGAGGTGTGTCGCCATCGGCAAGGGCGTTTTTAACCGCTCCGAAAACCGCGTTGAACACGGGTCTTTCATCGCTGAAGCGCACCTCGGTTTTTGCCGGGTGAACATTTACGTCAACCGTTGACGGGCTGACTTCAAGATTAATAATGCAGGACGGAAACTTGCCGACCATGATGCTGTTCTTATAACCTTCCGAAACGGCGGCGCTTCCCGTGCCTGTTTTCACGTATCTGCCGTTAAGGAAGAAAAACTGCATATTTCTGTTTGGTCTTGAAAATTCCGGCTTTGATATGAATCCGTATGCCCTGACACCCGCCTGAGTGTTTTCACAGGGTATCAGCTGAGAGGCAAACTCTTTGCCGAAAACCTCGCGGATACAGGTAAACAAATCTCCTTTTCCGCTTGTGAAAAGCGCCTGCTTTCCTTCACGGATAAAGCGGAATGAAATT
>JAFWRV010000228.1 GCA_017519685.1 Clostridia bacterium | reverse complement strand
TATCGAAACCGAGACGGAAGATACTTTTACCATAACCGGAAAAGATGTTGAGGAAATGTATTCCGACGCGAAGCATAAAATCGGCGATGTTACGAGAGAACAGATTTCGCTCCTCAAGGAAAACGGAATAATGAGCCAGTATGTCGGAACTTATTATAAAGTTATCGCAGAAAAGGGCGATACCATTACCGTTGAAAAATTCTTCACAAAGAATGAAATCTATGAAATTCCCGAAGGCGTTGAGAGAATATGCTCAAACGCGTTTTATAAGTGCGAAAGATTTATTCAGATTAAACTACCCTCCACCGTCAGGGAAATAGGGGATATGGCATTTTTCAAATGCTACTCCGTTGCGCTTGTCAGCCTGCCTGACGGTTTACGGACTGTCGGCTGCGACTCGTTCAGTTACTGTCAGTCGATGAAATACGCGATTTTCATCCCCGAAAGTGTTGAGAGCATAGGGCACCACTGCTTCTATAAATGTGACGGGCTGGAGTCGTTCTATATGGGAGATAAGGATAAGAGCGGCATCACTCTCGGCGGCAAATGGCAGCCGAAATCGGAAAACAGCATAACATCCGATTCTTCTGTTTTCGGCGCGACCCGTGAACAGTGCGACGCTTTCAACGCCAAGAGAACAAAGGAAGAATACAAGCCGGAAGACGAAGACAGCAATTCCGGCGGCAACGCCGCCGACACTTCCGAAATGAACAGAACGGCGGTCATTCTTCTGATAATCTTTGTCTTTGTTCCCGGATTTGCGATTGTCGCCGTTGAGGTGGTCAGAAATCTCTTCAAGGATGATTTCCTTATGACGAAGAAGGGCAAAGCGCGGCTTCAGAGAAACAAGGAAGAAAAAGAAAGAATTCACAGGTCCTATGTCAACGCGGGTGCCGGTGAGGAAGATACCGGAGAAACGCCTGAAAATGAAAACGAAACGGGAGGGAGTGATGAGTAATGTCAGATGAAAAGAAGAAATTCAATTTCGGAGAGTTTATCGGCAATGCCCGCAAACACTGGACAGAACCTCCCAAAGGGAAATATGTTCCTTATAAAGAATATCTTTCCGTTTTCATAGGAGTCGGCGGAGACTACGCCCTTCAGCGTGTGCTCGGCTTTCTCTCATTCGGAGTCGGATGCTGGCTCGTGGTATTCTATTACGAGATTCCGGTGCTGACCTTCTCGGTTATCGGCGCGTTCTTTATGATTCAGGGTTATTTCTGGAGCATAATCAATATGATTATCAACGATAACCTCGGGTTCATACCGAAAAAAACGGAGCGGATTTTTTACACGGTGTATCTGTTCTTTACGATAATCGGAATTCTGTTTCTGGTGTTCGATTTTTCCGAAATTCTCGTGTTCCCGTCGTTTGTCACCCATTATGTAGAGTCGCTTGCCGGGCTCAATATGAAGAGCGTTCTGAAAATATTCGCCGCACACTGGCTTGTCACGGGATACGGCGGAGCGAGAAACATTTTCATCAGAAAAAGGTGGCTTCCGAAGCTCGGAAGATTCAAACTGTTTGCCTATCCCAACGTTTTGCCCTGTATGATTCTCATGCTGCTTATCTGCTGGCTTCCGATTTATCAGAAGCCACTTACCGAGCGTATCTGGCAGCTTCATCTTCTGTTTTCACTTTACGGAATGTTCTGCTACACGGGCGGCGCGGGAAGCATTTCAAGTCTTATTTCTCCCAACGTTCATGAGAGAATGATAGTCAGATGCTATCCGGAAAAACTCAGCCATCTGTTTAACTCCCTGCTTACCGATACCGTGTTTCCGCTCGCGGCGGCTTATACGGGCGGTCTTACCAATATCAATACTTTTAAATACATCATCCCGGTTATGACGGTTCTCTGCACCGTTATAATGTTCAAGGGACTCGGCAATATTCAGGAGAGAATTCCTCAGCCTCCTGTTGAAAAGAAAAAATATATTCCG